>CAZVAE010000215.1:0-3161 GCA_964624985.1 uncultured Isosphaeraceae bacterium
TAGTAACCGGAGGCGGCGTACTATCGAACTCATTATTACGAACTCGATTGATTGAGTTTGGTGAAGAACTTGGTCTCCCCGTGCACATCCCAGAACCTTCGTTTTGTGTCGATAACGCTGCCATGATTGCAGGACTTGGACATTATTCTCTCATGCAGGGACATTGCGATCCTTTAAGCATGACCGCGTCACCCAGAGGCATTGCCTCATAACTTTAAGCATTAGATTTTGGAACTATGAATACGAATCAGAAGAAGAAAGCAAGCAGAACAAACGAAGGGTTACCTCCACTTTCTGCTTTTAACCAATCAACACACTCGATTATTGAAGGTAATCATCCAGCGATGTTGAGTGACGAAGAATTGCTACAAAACGTTGTTCTAGACTTTGGTCGAAGCAGTGGGCCTGGCGGACAGCATCGGAATAGAAAAGCAACATCGTGTACCGCAACGCACATTCCGACTGATATCAGCGGTGAAGCAACGGAGCGGAGAAGACAGAGCGAAAACAGATAAATGGCCATTCAACGACTTCGTCGTTCACTTGCTGTTTTTCTACGAAGGAATGTAACGCTGGATTCCTATGCGCCTACAGAACTTTGGGAAAACAGAAGGCAAGGGAATCAACTGCCAATCAATCCAAAACACTCAGATTACTCGCCAATCCTCGCTGAGACTCTCGATGTTCTTCTTGCTGCTGATTTAGAGATGAGCAGAGCATCTGAAGTTTTACAAGTTTCAGGGACACAGTTAGTCAAGCTTATATCGAACGACAAAGTTGCATTGACTTGGTTGAATGCACAACGAGAGGAGCGTGGTTTAAAACCACTACAAACATGATGACAACAGAACAATTAACCACAAGAGTTCATGAATGTATACAAGAAATACTTCCTGAACTCATTGCTATTCGACATGACATACATGCGCACCCAGAGCTTGGCTACGAAGAACACCGAACCAGTGGAGTCATTCAAGACTTTTTAACAACCAATGGAATCCAGCATGTTGCAGGACTCGCAAAAGGTACCGGAGTCGTTGCACATCTTGATGGCGATGGTGATACGGCAGTGGCTTTACGTGCTGACATTGATGCATTGCCCATCCTTGAAGAAAACACTTTCGATTGGAAATCCACTATTGATGGTTGTATGCACGCTTGTGGGCATGATGGTCACACAACAATTCTTCTTGGTGCTACAAAAGTTCTTGCGACTCTATCCAAAACTCATCCATTGCCGAATCCTGTGACCTTTGTGTTTCAGCCGGCTGAAGAAGGTGGTGGTGGTGGACAACAGATGGTTCTTGATGGATGCCTAGACGGGAGCCGAATTGGGTGTCCTGTAGAAATGATGTTTGGGCTCCACGGGTGGCCACAACACCAACTCAACCACGTTGCAACGCGTAGTGGGCCGATGCTTGCAGCCGACATTGGCATTCAGGTGACCCTCCGAGGGGTTGGCGGGCATGCCGCGTTTCCATATTTATGTAAAGACCCAATCCCATGTGCAGCTGAAGTGATTACTTCCGTGCAACAACTCGTTTCAAGAAATACAGATCCTCTTGATTCACTCGTGGTTTCAATCACACAAATACACGGAGGCACAACACATAACATTATCCCTGACGAAGTAAAACTTACAGGGACAATGCGTTACTTAGAACAAGCAACTGGCGAGATGGCAAAACAACGATTTCAAGAAATTGTTCATGGAGTCGCGTCTGCGCACGGTTGCGAAGCAATAGTTACGCTTCGTGATGGGTATCCAGTTACTCGCAATCACCCAAGAGCGGTTGACACATTTTTTGAAGTTGCAAATCAAACTCTTGATTCAAAACACGTCTCAGAGTTTGAACAACCCGTCATGGGTGGAGAAGATTTTTCTTACTATTGTCAGGAAGTACCCTCTTGTTTCTTCGCTCTTGGCTTACTTCCCGATGGCAAAGACGAGATACCTGCCTTGCACCAGCCAACGTTCGATTTCAACGATGAAGCGATAGCTACAGGAATCAAAATGTTTTGTTCACTTGCACTTCAATCAAGAATCGACTGAAGCTTGTGAAACATGAAAATCGATCATCACATCGTAGTGAATGAAGTCAATTTTTAAAAACGCTTGAACAAGTGCCGGGTCGAACTGTTTTCCAGCGCATGCTGTCATTTCGTCAAGAACTTCGCTTCTATTTAATCCGTCACGGTACGCTCTTGACGAACACATCGCATCGAATGCATCTGCAACACCAAGTATTCTTCCAAGCAGATGGGTTTCTTCTCCTGAAGAGCCGTCAGGATATCCATTGCCATCCCATCGCTCATGGTGCGAACGTACTCCAGGCAACACAGGTTGCAACTGTGGGACTTCTTTAAGAATCTTTTCACCAATGACTGGATGTGCTCGAATCTGTTCAAACTCTTCTTCGGTAAGGCGACCTGATTTCTGCAAAATCGTTTCTGGAATACCAATTTTTCCAATGTCATGTACAAGCCCACAAATATGTACTTGTTCGATTGTTGTTGCGTCAAGTCCTAACTGTTTGGCAATCTCTTTTGAAAGCCATGCAACTCGCTCAGAGTGACCACATGTGTATGTATCTTTTGCATCTATTGCTGAAACAAGCGCAGAGACGGTCCCGAGTAAAAAATCGCTTCGCTCTTCGGCGTGCCTTCGCTCAATATCTGCTCGTTTTAAGTTAGACATTGCAAGCGACGCAATGTCAGCAAGTCCTGAACAGTATTCAATATCATCATCAACTGTTTTCGCCCGTGATTGACCATCTCGGTTGTCTAAATAGATGCAACCAGAAACTGAAGTGCCAATCAATATTGGAACACAAAGCGCTTCTTCGATGCTGTACTGCATAATGCTTTCTGCTCGATTGCCGACAATCTCTGCTTTTTGAAAACGAACTGGCTCACCCTCCATCGCAGCATCTAAAAGTGAACGACTAACGTTGGGCGAGCCCTCAATTGCGATTTGTCCGTGTGCTGCAAGAATTTCGAACCGGCTTTCACCGACCGGTCGAATGACTGCAACATTACTGAACGCTGTACCAGCACTCGCTGCCATTGCTAATGCTTCAGCCATCTCCGTTTCACTTGTTGCAGTATGTATTGATCGTCCGCACTCGAGAAGTGCTTGAAGGCGATCATGCGCTAGACCC
>CAZVAE010000216.1:0-3149 GCA_964624985.1 uncultured Isosphaeraceae bacterium
ATTTTCAAAGGTATACAATTGTATACCCTGGTTACTCGCACGGTCCCCAGTTGCTTATGACAATAAGTAGGTCGGTGACATCGACAATACCATCGAAGTTGAGGTCGGCCTGCGGTGTGTTGTTGCCCCAGTATCCAATAATGATTAGTAGGTCATTCACATTGACATAACCATCTAGGTCTGCGTCACCAATACATTCACATTCATCTAGCACGCCATTGTTGTCCTGGTCATTTGCTGGGTCTTCTAGATCGCAGTTGTCTGGAATACCATTATCATTGCAATCTTCAATCTCTATTGCACAACTGTCAGGCAAACCATCTCCATCACAATCGAGTGACGGGTCTTCTTCAATTTCACACGAATCTACTTCTTCATTAGTATTGCAATCCCAATTTGTGAATTCGGAGAAAATAAATGCAGAGCCACCGTTAGAGTCTCCTATGGCTCCGGCAATGATTGACGAATCTGAAATAGAGACGCTGTATCCCAAACTATAAAAAGAATACGGCTCTGACAAATCAATCAATTCATGTAAATTTGCGATTAATGAGCCATCAGGTTCTGAAATATTGTAAACAAAAGCAGTTCCTTGATGCGTAGGGCTTGCATAGTGCCCGTATGCGCCAACAACAAGAATATTGTTGTGCAGTGCAATGGATTGTCCAAACCCAAATGCTCCTGTAATATCATTTTCAATAAATAGAAACTCTTGATTCCATGATGTTCCATCAAAAGAATAGATGTAAGTATAGCCATCATAGATTTTGTTAATTGAAGTTAATGCACTGATGACTACTCGATCTCCAAAGATTTCAACGCTTCTCCCAAAATCCAAATGGGTAGTTGAATTATCTCCTACCAGTTTAACTTCTTCGGTCCATTGGCTGCCATTTAAACGAAAGATGTAAGCAGCTCCTGAATCTAAGCTATTTTCATCATCAGATCGCTTTCCAACTATTGCGGTGTTATTTCTTATCGCTACTGATTCACCGAAACGTGAATAGTATTCGGGATCACTCTCAACTAATTTAATTTTCTCAACCCATGCATTCTCTAAATACTCAAATATGTATGCTGCTCCTGTAGAAATGCCATCATTTATGGCTTGATAGGCCCCGACAATGATTTTATTTCCATCAATATCAACAACTTTGCCAAATTGATCATTCAATGTCCCATCACTTGCGAGCAATTTGGTTTCTTCAACCCACTCGCTTCCATCATATCGAAACACATACGCTTTACTCCGAATAGTGCCTACGACAAGCGTATCATTAGAACATGCAACACTGGTCCCAAAATTATCGCCCCACGTGCCTCCAGCCCCATCACTCGCAATAATTTTTGCATCCTCTACCCATACATCCTCTTCTAATTTGTAAACATAAACAGCTCCCGTATAATCATCATCGCCTATTGCACCTATAAATGCTCTGTCATTTTCAATGCATACGGAACTTCCGAAGTAGTCACCAGATTCCACATCGCTTCCGATTAAATCCTCCTCAAGTTGAAGAATTTCTTCTACATCACAACTATCCAGAACGCCATTCTCATTGCAATCTTCTTCAGTGCCGTCTGCAATATCACAGGAATCCAGAATATTGTTTCCGTTGCAATCATCGACTGTCCCATCAGCAATGTCACATTCATCAGGCACGCCATTCTCATTACAATCTTGAACAAGTCCTAGTTCAATCTCAAAGTCATCTGGAATAGTGTTTCCATTACAGTCTTCTTCACAGTTGTCAGGAATCCCATCGCCATCAACATCGGCATTGTTATCACAAGCATCTATGAAGCCATCGCCATCGCAGTCAGGTTGGCATTCATCGGGAACATTGTTCTGGTCGCAATCGAAACTTGTGCTATCAGCAACATCGCACACATCGCCGATTCCATTGCCGTTGCAGTCTGCTTGGTCGGGGTTGTAGAGGTAGCAGTTGTCCTTGCTGTCTAATATTCCATCTCCATCTGAATCATCACCTTGGCATATTTCTAAAATTTGGTTATTGCCATCGTCATTCCAAGTGCCCCAGATTTGATCAGGTGTATTGCTACACAGTAGAGTGTCTGATATATTCGCAATTTCTTTATACTCAATCCATAAGCCACCACCGCCATTTTTGGCAGCATTCTGTCTTATTTGGCAATTAGTTATTATGGAAGGTTCTTGAACATATAGACCACCCCCATACGTAGCCATGTTCTGCTCAAAAATCGAGTTTGTTAATGTTAACTGATCTGTTCCAAAATATGCGCCGCCGCCCTGGCTTGAAGTAGTATTTTTTAAAAAAGAAGAATCAGAAACTTCTAGAACATAGCCATAGCAACAAAGCCCGCCGCCACTGGATGTCTTAGAGTTATTGTTGATAAAGTTAGAGTTTAAAATGCTTGCATTTAACTTAGGGGCATTGGAATCTAGATAAACTGATCCACCTTGATGATTTGATTGGTTATTAGCAAACGTGCAATTAATAATGTCAATAGCAGATCCAAACGAGAAAATTGCACCGCCTTTGCTCTGGGGACCATTTGCTGAATTTTCTTCAAAGTAAGAGTTTGTTATCACTAATTCCGTTTTTCCACCCGCACCTATAGCTCCGCCATTTGTCTTGGCTGAATTATTAATAAAAGTACAATCAGTTACTGAAACAGTTGTTGGGATTCCTTGCTGTAGATACTGATATATCTCAATGGCTCCACCAGTTGCATCATTCGAACCACTACCAGTTCCATTTACTTTATTCTCTATAAAAATACAGTCATTAATTTGGCATAAGTTAGAAGTGTCCCCATAAGATCCAATAATAAGTCCGCCGCCATCACTAATAGAATAGCCTTGATTAAAAGTAAAGCCTTCAATAGTAGTAAAAGCGTTGTAACTAACTCCGCATGTTCTAGTTGATTCCCCATCAATAATTGTCTCTTCAGGTCCTTTTTTACTTCTTAGAATAAGATCTTTGGCATTAATAACAAAGACTTTTTCATTGGTACTTGTATACGTCCCCGGCATCACAATAATTTCATCACCATCACTAGCAGCATCTACAGCTGCTTGAATGTTGTCAAAGTCAGCCTTGCCATCATCATCGACAGTCCATGTGTCAGCAAGTGCTGTACTAGTGAGTAATGCTGAGAAGACT
>CAZVAE010000217.1:0-3112 GCA_964624985.1 uncultured Isosphaeraceae bacterium
TCAAAGAAATACTTGAAATTCAATGCTAATTTTAATGCCTCTCGGGTCCCAAAGTGATCCCAAAAAGACCTCCCAAATGTGTTGTTTTTGTTTTAACGTTCTGTTTGTTTTTGAGATCTGGAACCACTTGGCACACCAGATGATGGAGAGTGGGGGACTGTCCGTTTTAGTTTTGCAAGGACGACGACGAAAGAAGAACTCGAAGAAGCGGTGAATGCTCTTCACGATTCACTCGCCACGATTAGCGAAGTGCTGACCCCGCTCGAAACGTAACCCAGTTGGTGTCAGTTACACATGAACCTAACAAAAACCTATCAAATGGGTGACATGATGTCGTCAGTGGTGTATCCGATACTCCTTATGTGGTCATAAAAAAGCCCTTAAAAGGGTCAAAATGACGTTTTAAAGGTGATTATTCATTCATAAAGGAGAATCGAGATGGTCAAGAAAGCAGATGAAACGAACCAAGGCAACCGTTTGGACATCTTTATCCATCGAAATGGAATAGTACGAAATGACATTGAAAGGGAAGGCACAGGTCAAATCGGGCTCGCTTCGCATACTGGGCAAGATCCACGTAAGAGAATAGAGATTGAGCGACAAGAAGGAAGCGTGGTACACGGACGGGCACAGCACCACGCTTTACGCCGTCATGCGCCACACCATCTCCAGCGGAATGTTGAACTTGAAGCACTCGATTTGTTTGTCGATGAAAAACTCCTTACAGGCGATTTAGAAGAGGATATTTCAATTCTAAGCATTGTTGCATGAACGGAGTTGGCTCTACACTAGTGCCTCTATGGAGCAAAGCCACGCCGGTGCACTAAAGAGCATCGCTGAAATCGAAGTTGAGTTACCATCACTCTTTCTTGAACGATTGCGTGAACTACTCTCTGTGGAAGCGTACAACGCTTCCTTACAAAGTTTTACCACTCCAAAGCCCATCACTTTTAGACCAAATACACTCAGAGCGAGTGAGTCAGAAGTACTACGCGCAACTCAACGTGCGGGGATTCGTTCAAAACCTCATCAATGGTGTCCAAACTGTCACCTTGTGGAAGAAGGAACAATTCGTGATCTTCAGGCACTTCCATTATGGGATAAAGGAGAACTCTACATCCAAGCAGCATCAAGTATGTTGGCGGCATACGCGTTGCAAGTTGAACCTGAAATGCGAGTGCTTGACATGTGCGCTGCGCCAGGAAGTAAAACATCTCTTCTTTCAGCACTGATGAAAAACAAGGGGATGTTAGTAGCAAATGACCGATCGCGAAAAAGGTTGTACCGCCTTCGAGAGATATTACAAAGACAAGGTGCAACGAATGTTGAGGTGCTGCTTGGACCAGGTGAGCGACTCGGACAATCACATGCGGATTGTTTTGACAGAGTGCTTGTTGATGCCCCTTGCAGTGGAGAAGGGCGATTTAGATTGGACCGTCCGGTGCGATTATCTCGCTGGTGTATGCAAGAAATACAAACACTTGCAAAGTTACAAGAACAATTACTTGTAGCGGCACTTCGTTGTGTTTGTGTTGGGGGGTCCGTTGTCTACTCGACATGCACCTTCGCTCCAGAAGAAAATGAATTTGTCATCGAAAAGGTCTTATCGAGAAACTCAATTGATGCCGAACTTATCGAAATACCAGAGGGGCTACGCCCACCTCACGCAATGACGCCACTGCAAACATGGCAAGGTGAACCGTTAAAACACGATCTTTCGAAGGCAACACGCATCATTCCAGATTCCACAACAACTGGTTTTTTTATTGCTTGTCTTCGGAGAATCTCTTAGACCGTCGTGGGTTCATAGAGCGCTGCGGTTTCCGCAGCGAGAGTGGAAACTCGCTCTGCTAACTCTGCTGGCTTTACTACTTTGCAATGTGGACCCATCGACAATACCCACCAAACAATTTCTTCTAAACCAGAGACAGTGCACGTAAACGTACAGGAATCATCTTCGTCCCACGTAATCTCCTGCGTAGAGTGCCATCTTGTATCACTTACGGTTTGAGAGAATGGGGGCTCAAAACGCAACTCAACATCGTAATCTTGATCGCCGGGAATCATGTTCCATGCATTTCCAAGATGTGTATCTAATTTGAACGAAGTTGGAATCTCATAAGTTTCTTGTGTGGGCTCAATTGCAATGAACCGACTTAATTTTAAAGTTCGAATTGCATCACGCTTCTCATGGAATCCAACAACATACCAAGCACGAGTACCAAAGAAGAGGGCGTAGGGTTGAAACATAAATGATTCGTCATTCTCGGGACCAGAGGTGCTTTCGTATTTACATTTCAAACTTGTGTGTTTGAGCAATGCAGTTTGCACTTTGTCATATACATCTTCATAGCCCTCTTCGTCCATCGTCGCAGTTGTGCGAAGTTCCATCGTTCGCAATCGTGTATTGAGTTCTTCGCGGACATCAAATGGTAACTGAGCTAGAATTTTATTCATCGCCATTGAAGCAGGGCGGACAAACGGAATAGCGCCCTTGTCTGCCATCGCTTCGCAGAGTGCTGAAACTGCAAGTGCTTCCTCAAATGTCAAGCGAACCGGTGGCATAAAGAAGGAACCATTGATTTGATATCCAAGTTCCTTATCATTGACGATGGGAATGCCCGCTTCTTTAATTTGATTGATATCTCTATAGATGTTTCGTTCAGTCGTTTCGCACCGTTCAGCGAGCGATTTTGCATTCCAACCCCGTTGACTCTGAACCAGAGAGATGATTTCGAGGAGGCGATGCACCCTTGTATACTTCATTGGCATACAGGTAGACTACTCTTCTCTTCGAAGTAATGCCACTGGGTACCCGCGATTTGCGAATACCCAGTGCATGTACTAACCTCTTCGCCTTCTTCCAGTGAAAAACCCTGCAATTGCTAGCAAGTATGCTGGAGGTGAATTTACGATTGTGTGTATCGCGAAATTCGTGACGGCCTCCGAATCTTCCGAAACCCGAAATCCAAGCGAATCTGGAAGAATGCAGACAATTTATTAAGCATCAAATGAAGAAGCTTGAAGAGAAAGAACAGTGAGACAAAACCCGCACAATTGACCAGATATTGTGTATCGTAGAGTTGTTGTGACTAACAACTCCGAACAAAAT
>CAZVAE010000218.1:0-2768 GCA_964624985.1 uncultured Isosphaeraceae bacterium
ACCAATGACCTAGCGGTTAACAGCCGCTCGCTCTACCAACTGAGCTATAGGGGATTAGGAACGCGGAATTATAGCAAAAACACACCATTCGCCTATGGGGGTTGAACGAATTGGGAATGAAACCTACAATATGTAGCTCCCCAGCCATAGCCATTTGGGGAAATTGGAGCCCCAACGATGAAGAATGAAATCCATCCTGAATACCACAACGACTGCAAGGTCTTCTTCCGTGGTGAACACGTCATGACTGTCGGCGCAACTGTGCCAGAAATGCACGTCGATATCTGGTCTGGATCACACCCCTTTTACACCGGCAAGGCGGCATTCGTTGACGCTGCTGGACGTGTTGAGAAATTCCAAAATAAATTTAAGGGTGACTACTTCAAGAATAAGAAGAAGTAACCAGCATTCTTCCTCGCACAAATTGAGTGATTCGGGGTACCCTGCTGTCACTTTATCATGAGCGAACGAATCCCTGAAAATGTAGCTGAAAAATTACGGGACATCGTTAATCAACACGATGAACTGTCCGCGCAACTCCTCGACACTGATGTCTTAATTGACCATCGTAAGGTTACAGCACTCTCAATAAAAAAAGCAGCCATAGCTCCCATCGTCGAACAATTCAATGCATATACTTCTGCCCTTTCACAAGAAGCAGAATGCCAGGAGATGCTTAACGCTGACGATAAAGAACTCGCAAGTATGGCGAAGGAAGAACTGCCGGAACTCGATACGCTGCTCAGCAATCTGACAGAACAAATTCAGAAACAACTTGTTACCGCAGATGAACAATCGGTTGGTTCTGTCATCGTTGAAATTCGGGCTGGAGTCGGTGGGGACGAAGCAGCACTTTGGGCAAATGATTTAGAAGAGATGTACCGCAGGTTTGCACAACTTAGAGGATGGACCGTTGAAGAACTCGACACTTCTAAAACGTGCATCCTTACAATTGCAGGTGAAGGCGTGTGGACGAACCTCGGTTTTGAAAGCGGAACACATCAGGTTAAACGTGTTCCCGCAACTGAAACGCAAGGCAGAGTACACACATCAACAGCAACTGTTGCCGTGCTACCAGAGCCAGAAGAAATCGAAGTTGAATTAGACCCCAATGATGTCAAAGAATCAATCACAACATCACAAGGTCCTGGCGGCCAAAACGTTAATAAAGTTGCAACTGCGGTTCACCTTATCCATGTACCAAGCGGTATCGAAGTTCGCATGCAAGATACAAAAAGCCAAGCACAAAATCGAGAAAAGGCATGGAAGTTACTCCGCGCTCGATTGTTTGATGTTCAAAAAGCAAAAATAGACTCTGCCCGTTCCGAACAACGAAACTCGATGATTGGAACCGGGAGCAGAGCTGAAAAAATTAGAACGTACCGATTTAAAGATAACCTCATTGTCGACCACCGCATCAGCGGAAACTTCAACTTGGCCGATATGATGTCTGGCAACATGCAACCGTTAGTAGACCAACTTATCGAAGCTGAAACTGCAAGAAGACTCGCTGATTTATGAACACCCCTATGCTTCACCCAGATGAAACTGTCAATACCGACCATGTGATTCCAATCGTTATCGGCACCCACTTACGCGCAGAACTCGGAGACAGAAGAAGGGGGTACTATCTCGGAGAAGCAATCGTTGCATGGATGGAACAACACCAAATTCCCGGACCTCCAGGGCCTCTGGTTGGCAGTGATATGTGGTACTTAAATCAAGTTGAACTCCGTACACGACCAACAATCTGCATTGGACAACCAGAACTCAACGCTGCCACTGCTGCACTGTCGCCGAAACTTGAAACAATACTGCTTGAAGACCATGCATATCGCATACAGTGTGACCCCGAATTTATTGATTTAACGTGCTGTATGTGGGGAATCGATGACACACATACAAATCAATGTGTTGAACAATACATTAAAGAAGTACTCCCAAGCTTCCTCGGCGCTATTTTTGGTGTTTCTATTGAAAAATAACTGAATCTGGCGTACCCTGTCGTTGCGGATGAGCGTGGCGCCCCCGGTGTCCCCGGAATACCCCCCCCTTGGATTTCCATTTAAGGAATTCCTAGGGAGCCCAAACATGTTTGGGTAAACAACTTGCCCCGTTAGATTAGAACTTGAACATTGGAATTACGCTCATGACACAACACAAAACAACACGACGAAATGGATTTACGTTAATCGAGATTCTCGTTGTCATCGCCATTATCGCTGTCTTGGCAGGCATCCTTCTTGCAGCACTGAGTGGCGTTCAACAAGCTGCCAAAAAAACCAAAACGACGACTTTGATGCAATCTTTTGCTCGAGCTTGCGACGAGTTTGCGCTCGACCATGGACGATACCCTGGCCTCCTTCCAGATTCTGTCATTGATGGTACGCAGATTTCGACAACCCAAAACGCACTCCTCGAATTGATGGGTGGTGCTCGGGTTATGGGTCCTCAATCGACAACTCCAACGATTGAAGAGTACAACGATTTTCTTAGCAACACTGCAGTACCACCACTCGAAGATATCAATGGCTGGTCCCTTGCCTTCAACCCAGTTCGCTTCGGCGAAGGACCTTGGGTCAGTGGGAAGATTTACGAACCCTACTTCAGCCCTAAATCAAGCGATTTGAAATATACCGCATATGACGATTCAAATGCTGATGCCTTTGAACTCCCCACACTTGTTGATGCATGGGAATCTCCTATCATCTATCTTCGTTCAATTCGGCGCAATGGACCCGTCATCGATGATCCACTCACCGAATCAA
>CAZVAE010000218.1:2778-3090 GCA_964624985.1 uncultured Isosphaeraceae bacterium
CGATTTGCCTCAATATGAGTTACCGAATATGGATAATTTTTTCTCGGGTGCACTTAACTCAAACCTCAGTTTGATCTCAGAAAACGACCAAGATCGAGTTACTTGGTTAACAATGTTACTTTCTCATCCAACCTTCTGGGAGCAACCAACAGCGTGGGATTCCAATAGTGACTACACCGTTGCGTGGTGCACAACAAGAGGTCGCTTCGTACTCATATCTGCTGGTCCAGATACGATTTACTTAGAGTCTTCAAATACTCCAATTAATCCCGACAGTGACGATGCGTACCTTGTCAATGACATCATGGACAC
>CAZVAE010000219.1:0-3078 GCA_964624985.1 uncultured Isosphaeraceae bacterium
CAGTTGTGGCTGAAACTGCGCGAGTGCAGGCAGGTTCAATCGCTTCTTGTTGCTCTGGAGTAAACTTTCCGAGCACATAATCTGATTGTGGGACAACGCCAGGTTCGTCTACACCTATTCGGAGGCGCGCCCACTGGTCGCCTTGCAAATGATTTGTAATATCTGTAATGCCATTATGCCCTCCGGATGAACCACTGTCGCGAAGGCGAATGGTTCCACATGGCAGGTGAATGTCATCTACGATCACTAACAAATCAGTTGCAGGGCTTGCTTTGTAAAATGAAATTGCTTGCTGAATTGCATGGCCGCTTTTGTTCATGAACTGTTGTGGTTTCATCAACATAATCTTGTCACCTTCGAACTGTGATTCGATAACAAGGGCATCAAACTTGACGGTCGCGGTTCCTCCAGGCACAAGTTGCCTTGCAATGGAATCAACAACTACAAACCCAACATTATGCCGAGTGTTGTTGTATTTCAAGCCAGGATTGCCAAGACCGACCACAAGTTTCATTATTCCTCTCCCTCGCTATCTTCTTCAGCGGGAGCATCTTCGGCAGGCACTTCACTTATAACTTCTGGAGTTGCTTCTTCACCAGCTTCACCATCAACGGCGCCTTCAACTGGTTCGTCTACTTCTTCCTGGATGAATGTCACGTGGGCGATATGACGTTCTGGATCAAGAATCGCTTTTACGCCATCAGGTAGTTCTAAGTCGCCAATCGTGAATACATCTTCAACTGTTGACAAATCAACTTTAACTGAATCGGGGATATCTTTTACCATACATTCGATTTCAATTTGAGGTCGAGGAATCTCGAGGACTGCTCCTGTTTGAGATGCCGCAGCAGGTTGGCCAGAGATTTCTAGTGACATCGTAATAGTGACGACTTGTTCGAGGTTTACTCTCGTGAAATCGACATGAATAAGGTTGTCACCTAGATAGCCGAACTGCAAATCTTTGACAAGAACTGTAGCGGGGCTCCCATCACCATTGTCGAGTTCGATAATGTGATTGCCTGCGTGAAGATAAGAATTAACTTCTATTTCATCAACACTCACAGATATGGGATCAGTTCCCTTGCTGTAAATAGTTGCAGGAAGACGTCCATTCTTACGTAATCGCCTTGCGTATCTCGTGCCTAGACGATCTCGCAATTCTACTTTTAACACGGGTGCTTTTTGTGCCATAACTTTTCCTATCTAATCTTTACTTTTTTGGACCTTCTCCACGATTGAAAAGGCTCGATATTGACATATTGTGATGAATACGATGCACCGCTTCACCTAGAAAGCGTGCAACACTTAAAGTTTCTAATTTGTCCTCTAGTCCATGAAGGCGCTCATCTGGAGAAATCGTATTTGTGATAATGACTTCACTGATAGGTGATTGTTGAATGCGCTCTACCGCAGGTCCAACGCAAACCCCATGTGTTGCAGCTGCGATGACTTTATCCGCATCTTCTTCCATTACAAGTTTTGCTGCTTCGCAAATTGTTCCAGCGGTGGAAATCATGTCATCAACCATGAGGACTGTTTTGCCTTTGACATCACCGATAAGACGCTTCGAGACGACTTCGCTGCCTGAATCTCGTCTTTTATCGATGATTGCAAGTTTTGCATCAAGCAAGCCAGCGTACATGTTTGCAACTTTTACGTTGCCAACATCTGGAGAAACGATGACGAGGTTGTCACCTTGCATATCTTCACGTCTTGAGAAGTAATCGCAGAACACTTTTGTTGCAGTTAAGTGGTCTACTGGGATATCGAAGAATCCCTGAATCTGAGCAGCGTGCAAGTCCATGCAAAGGACGCGGTTTGCGCCTGCAACGGTGATGATGTTTGCAGTTAGTTTTGCCGTAATGGGAACTCGGCCTTCATCTTTTCGATCTTGTCTTGCATAGCCAAAATATGGAATGACAGCAGTGATGCGACCAGCAGATGCACGTCTGAGTGTGTCAATCCAAATCAGGAGTTCCATCAAGTTGTCATTCACGGGCATCGATGTTGATTGGACGATAAAACAATCTCTTCCTCGAACATCTTCATCGACTTTGACAATAATTTCATTATCAGGAAATTTCTCTACACTTGCAGCTGCTATTGGCAACTCCAAGTGGCTACACATCTCTTTTGCAAGATGCTCCCCGCCTGTAGCGGCAAAAATTTTCAAGCGTTTTTGATCATCGTGACTCATGCTGTTGGCTCCATTTCATTTTGTAACCTTGCGAGTAAAACACGTTCGACATGTAAAAGTTGTTCAGGTGTGTTAATTGAAAGGATGTCTTCAGGTGCAACGGAGTTAATGATTTCAATTGAGCCACCATTTTCTAGAATCATTTGAGGAACTTCTGTGAAATAATATTCATTGGTAAGTTCGTTTGGCTTGAGTGCATCGACGGTTGACCATAAATCGTCTGAATGAAAAATGGCGTAACTTGGGTATACCTCATGTATCTCCAATTGTTCAGGCGAGGCATTTTTATGCTCAACGATACCTGCAAAATGTTGTTGTTCATCTCGAAGAATCCGACCATATCCAGTTGGATCGGGAATGATGCTTGTCGCGAGCGTTCCGCTGGAACCACATTGGCGTTGCAAGTCAATCATCTGCTCAATTGTTGAAGGACGAAGCAGAGGTCCGTCGCCACCGAGGACAAGGATGTCTCCCTCAAAATCTGCAAGTGTTTCTTTGCAAACTTGAACTGCGTGCCCAGTGCCGAGTTGTGGTTCTTGCAAGACATACTCAACATCAGGGACCAGCGATTTGACTCGTTCTGCGCCATGACCAACAACGAGTATCACGCGTTGAGCGCCTGCCTTTTTGACGGCGTCGACCACCCACTGCACCATAGTTTTACCCGCAACCTCATGCAATACCTTTGGGAGATCACTTCCCATGCGAGTCCCTTTCCCAGCAGCAAGGATAATCGCTGCTAGTGGTTGACTCGATTGTTTTGCATCTGATGACATCATCTTTACTCTCAATTGTTCTGGAATGAGAACATTTCCAACTTAGGGGTAACTGGCCCGCCAAGACTTGAACTTGGAATGCCTGGATCAAAACCAGGTGTGTTA
>CAZVAE010000220.1:0-3017 GCA_964624985.1 uncultured Isosphaeraceae bacterium
AGTAGTGAAGCAAGGCAGATTGTTATAGTTGTTTTCTTCATTGTATTTCTCCTTCAGGGTAACGCCCTACACACTCCTGATTATCACGCGGGGTGGTGACAATAGCAAGGAAAATATATGAAATGGGCTCTTAGATTTTCTTGGTGGAACTTTTGATTACTCGCACGGTCCCCAGTTGCCTATCAGGATGAGTAGGTCGGATACATCGACGATGCCATCGCCGTTGATGTCTGCGGGCGAGTTAGCTACTCCCCATTGTGCAATGACTTGAAGTAAGTCCGTAATATCAACTAGTGAATCGTTAATCAAATCGCTGATGCAATACGAATCACATGAAGTGTCCACGTTAAAATATTGCCCCATCGATAGGGGAAGTGGGTAGAAAACATATTGATTATCAGTTGTTCTTGCAGAAAACAAAAATGAAGCAGTGTTACCGCAGGGGATTGGTGGTGTAGTGAAAGAGAATAGGTTGTTGCCGAGGTCATTCATTTGAGATTGAACAAAAATCAGATTGCCGGTATGAAAATAAATATACGCAGTTTCGGGTTGAAATTCTGCAAGCCCATTTGTGATTGAGAGCATGATTTCGTCGCCGCCACTTGGATTAAACATAGGTGGCAGACCTCCAACAAGATCGAACTGCAAATAATTAATAAGAGGTGTCGGTAATCCGTGACTATTAAAACCATGCACAATTTCATCTACGTGGGGCGTGCCGTTTAGGAGATTGTCATCATCATCATCCAAAACTAAAAAATCGATTGGAATAGCTCCATCAATTCGCCTGCCGAAGTGTAATAAAATAGAATTGATTGCAAGATTTGAGATAATCTCATTACCATTTGGATATTTATTCATAAGTTGCTCGCGGATATCCCAAATGCACCCGCTGAGTAATTGTCCGCAAGCATGTATTTGCCCACCACAGCTTGAACAGCTATCCTCAAGATATTGACAATCATTGTCAGCATTGCGAATACCAGATTCGCAATCCCCTATGTAGAACCCTCTGGAAATATGGTTGTCACCAGTGATGAGGACGGCCATTGTATCGGCCATGCCCTCTCCATATTCGCCCTGGCCGCTGCCCCCTACAGAAACGAGATGATGGCCGTATTCATGGTGAACCACCATGGAAAAAGCAGTATTATTGCAAGAGTCGCTTCGCCGATAGAAATTGATTGATTCGTAGTCATAAAAGGCATTGCAGGATGAATCTATGTTGACATTTACAGGCCATTCTTCTTGGGAGCCAATTGTTGGGTAGTCAGGATGAATTTCGAGAGTAAAGTCCCTGACAACATTTGACTCAATATACGCATTAACTTCGCTGCGATAGAGTTCATCAACATTTTCTTCGTTATGTACAAATTTGACTGCGCCATCCGAAGGAACAATTTCAGAAATTGAACTATCTTGATTCGCTTGATTGTGGACAGCAAACCATTTCCCGCGAATTTCGGAAGTTAGAACAACATCATTTGAACCGTTGTTAGGAAAATTGAAATTGCCTTCGGCATCGGCATAAGTACTTGCTTCACTACCGCTGATTAGTGCGTAGGCAAGGGGCTCAATATCTTCGACTTCACATTCATCTGCACCACTACTCTGAGTCGCCATCGCTGTAACATTACCGGGGATATCGTGAAGAATTCGATTTTCAATATAAAGTACACTGCCATCAAGCGCGTCAATAATGTACAACCACTTTTCATAAGTGCCATCAGATTTTTTGCCAAGTGTAGCTTCAGTTACAAAGGCTAAGCGTGGAGGCGTGGCAATTTCATCAAGACCTGCAAAGACAACGACCCTTGGTTTAGAAAGTGCATGCGATCTATCTAAAATTCTTGAAACAGCTGGTGCAATGAGTGATTTGTCTGGCTTGGTATCAGGCAAACTCCAGTCGCCGAGATCATGTAGATTGGCAGAAACGAGTACAGAAGGAAAATTAGGTTCGTTACGGACCAGTACGGTTAATCTTGTTCCATAGACAGGGATGCCAGATACGGTTTGAGTGTAGCCAATACAAGTAAAACGATATGTTCCAGTTTGAGAGTCGTACATCATAGGTTGCACATGTTGTTTATTCCCCCAAGGTCCTTTTGGAATTAGGTCATTTTTATTGCAGCCCCATATGCCTGCCCACGTATGGAGAAACTCCTCTGCAGATTTCATTGCAGTGCTACCATGAGCAAATGCTTTGCCGTAGACCCGAACAATGCGATTGCTTTTGTTTATATAAAACGAAGTAGCGGGGTGTTCTTTTGCAAATGTTTCAGCAACTGTTAAATGTATGGTTTGCGACAAGCCACTTGTCGGGCAGAGTAGCATTATGAGTAGTGCGATGATGGTTAATTGGCATTTCATCGTTACTAGATTCTTCATCTCCATCTCTCCTTCCGGGCATCGCTCGTACACGCTCGCTATTGTCAAGCATAGTACTTGGAATAGCAAGGAAAATGGGTGAGGTTCAGGCAAAACACGCTAGTACACCGTGCTAGGGGGAGACCCCCAATCGGATTGCTTATCTATATAGAAGGTGCCGATCCATGTTCCAGCCTAATTTTGGTTGCATGCAAGTGTGTACAATTGTCCACACTTTGGGGCAAATGTGAGTTACTCGCACGGTCCCCAGTTACCGACCACGATGAGTAGTGCGGGGTTATGCGACGCTATTCATGATGATGCATTGAAGCGGGTGAGCGGATTCGAACCGCCGACATTCACGTTGGCAACGTGACGACACACCCTCATAGCGAATCAGAATCGCCGATTATTGGCGATATTGGAAGGGGTGTACCCGAAACTGACCCCAGTTGCGCGCAGGACGATGTGCTCGTTCAGTTGAATGCCAACTGGCATCAACTTCCAGATCACATCAAGTTAGCAATACAAGCATTGATTGATACTGCATAATGCACAGTGAAGGAGTAATCCAATGTCTAAGTTTAGAGTCAAGGGTTGTTTTAAAGAAAATGCAGAGGATGTTGAAATCATTATTGAAGCAGCGTCAT
>CAZVAE010000221.1:0-3006 GCA_964624985.1 uncultured Isosphaeraceae bacterium
TTGTTGTTCTACTTCATTGAGAACATCAAGTGTTGGACTTAAAAATACCAGTGTGGAGTACTCTAAAGAAACAAGGTCTGAGGAATCCTCTGTGTGAGTAACTTTGAATCCCATCTCCTCACTTACTTTTGTGATTGCAACTGCGCCCTCCTCGATAGAATCGTGTCTATATCCACTTGTCTCTGAAAAGATAACAAGATGCTGATTCGAAGCGCAACCAAGTAGGAAGAAACAGAGTATTAAAGTTCGACCCATGACTGTGACTCCTCGCTTTTCAGAACTGCATCGATAAATCTCATGCTTGCCAGTCCATCTTCAATTCCAATGACTTGGACATCTTTTCCTTCTATCTTGTCCGCGCAACTTGTATAGATGTTTGCAAAAGCTTCGATGAATCCTGCTGGATGACCTGTTGGAGCGCGGTTCACTTCACAGTACGAAAATGATTCGGTGCCATCAGATTCTGTGAATTTCAAGGCATCGCAATTGTTGTGATTCCACTCAAACGAACCTCTGTCACCCCAGACTCTAACCGAAACATGATTCCGTTCACCAGTGCATACTTGAGAACAAACAAGGTCACCGACCACTCCTTCTTCCAATCTAAGCTGTACACAAGCATGGTCGTCGACTTTTCTTCCATCTACGATGGTGTGAACATCACCGCGTACTTCTAATATTGCTAGTCCTGTTGTGAACCTGGCGAGTTGTTCTGCATGTGATCCAATATCACCTAGTGCCCCCGCCCCACTTTTTTTGGGGTCGGTTCGCCAAGACGCCTGTTTTTGTCCCTCTTGTTCAATTGGTCGAGAAAGCCAGCCCTGCCTGTAATCAACACTAACCGTTCGAACTCTGCCAATCTCTCCATCCATGATTCGATTTCGCATTTCTTGCACCATCGGGTAACCGGTGTAGGTGTACGTCATTGCAAAAATGCTTTGTGAATTCTCAGCGATGGTCGCCAACGCGGTTGCTTCATCAAGAGACCTCGTCATTGGTTTATCAAGAATGACGTGGTAGCCATACTCAAGCGCTGCACTTGTGATAGTTGCATGTGAATCGTTTGGAGTCACGATGACGATGCAATCAACTTTGTCGCTCTCTTGTTCAAGTAACTGCTGCCATGATTCGTACCCACGAATGCCAAGTTCAGCTGCACTTTCCATCGCACGGTTCGCCTCAGATGAAAGAGCACCTGCAACAAGTTCATAACGATTATCTAGGCGCATCGCAATCCGGTGGATTTCTCCAATGAAGCCGCCGATTCCTCCTCCAACCATTGCGACTTTGATTTTGTTCATGCTTGCTCCGAAAACGCTGCATCGAATGCAACTCCGGATGGAGGAATAACATCCAAAGAGTGCAGATAATCCAGCGATTCCATGGCGCCCTGCCTGCGGTCCATACCTTCATCTTCCCACTCTACAGAGAGCGGACCGTCATAACCAATGCGATTTAATGTCCTAATGAGTTCATCGAAGTCAACGTCCCCTCTACCAACGCTTCTAAACTCCCAACCTCGACGGTGGTCGCCAAATGGAAGATGAGAACCAAGAATACCTCGTTCGCCATCAGTACGAACAGCAACATCTTTTGCATGGACGTGGAAGATGTGATCGGGAAATGCATCTATGAATTTTGCGGGATCAATGCCTTGCCAAAGTAAATGACTTGGATCGAAATTAAACCCGAATGCAGGGTGAAAATCGACTGCTTCAAGAGCACGCTGTGCTGTTACGATGTCGTACGCAATTTCTGCAGGATGAACTTCAAGTGCAAATTTGACTTCGTTCTTTTCAAACTCGTCCAATATTGGAAGCCAACGTGCTCGGAAATCTTGGAAGCCTTCCTCAATGATATTTTCTGGTGTTGGTGGGAAAAAATAGAACTTCCCCCAGATAGACGATCCTGTAAATCCATTGACGACAGGAACGCCGAATGCTTTTGCAGCCCTTGCTGTTTGTTTCATTTCTTCAGCGGCTCTTTGTCGAACGCCCTCAGGGTCACCATCGCCCCATACAGATTCGGGCAGAATCGATTTATGCCGTTCATCAATCTCGTCGCAGACGGCTTGGCCCACAAGGTGATTTGAGATTGCAAAGCAGTCAAGATTATGCCGCCGAAGTTGTTCCCATTTTGCCTCTAACTGATCTGCCGAAGCATGAATGTCAAAATGATCCCCCCAACAGGCAAGTTCGAGCCCGTCATATCCACAATCTGCAATGAATGAAGCCACTTCATCAAGCGTTAAGTCTGCCCATTGCCCAGTAAACATCGTTATTGGTCGAGTCATAGGGACATCGTACCAATGCGACTATCACTTTGGGGAAAAATAGATTTGGCAAATGCGACTGTCACTATTGTGGCTATCAATCAAGCGGGGTAATAGTAATGTTGCGGAAGGAGACGATGTCCCCATGATCTTGCAATGCGATATGTCCAGATTTCGCAAGCCCATACGGTGGCATATCCTTAAACTTACTTGCGGCAACTCGTGCATGCCAATCATCAGACCACAGTTCGTACTCGAGCAGTTTGGTCCCATTCAGCCAGTGCTCTACATGGGCACCGTCTACAACTAACTTGACATGGTTCCACTCGCCCACGGGGTTCGTCACGTCCTTGCATGGTGCGTGTAATGCGTAATTTGAGCCAGCACTTGTCTCGGGTCGCATCGCATCTTGATGTGCAACGTTATCAAGAACCTGCATTTCTGGACCACCTAGCCACACGTAATCATGCTCTTCGCTAACACGGAAGAAAATGCCACTATTACCACCCTCTGAGATTTTCCAATCGAGTTCAAGAATGAAATTGTCGTACTCCTTTTCAGTCACAATATCTCCACCACCTTTGAGGTGAGTCAACACGCCATCCTCAGACAACTTCCACCCACTCGGGAGTTTCTCCTGTTTGAACCCACGCCATGTTGGTGACTCTGTCTTTTGAGGACCACAACCGAGAACTACAATGCATAAAACGAATATCAGTACGTATTTCATCGCT
>CAZVAE010000222.1:0-2999 GCA_964624985.1 uncultured Isosphaeraceae bacterium
CCATGACGCCAAATTGCGCACGAAAACTCAATATTCTTTTTGTCTTCATGATCTGCACACCTCTGATTGGTGCATATAGCATTCAATTTTTCAAAGACGAGTTCCCATGTCCACTCTGCTTATTGCAGCGGCTTGCGATGCTCGGTGTTGCTTGTGGTGCGTTAATGAATATTCGATATGGAATCCGTCCCATGCATTATGGCATGTGCATCATTAGTGCTGTGTTTGGATCGTGCGTATCAATCAGACAAATCCTGCTTCATATTGTTCCCGCGCCGGGAAACACTGGCTATGGAACACCTGTGATGGGCTTACATCTCTACACGTGGGCACTGCTCATCTTTGCTGCCACTATTCTCATTCTCGGAATTGTCTTTTTGTTCGATTCACAATTTGAATCAAAAGAAGAAACACAATCACCTCGCCCTGTGCCCATCCTTGGTTCGATTGCATTTTGGCTTGTGTTTACCGTTGCCACTGCGAATGTCTTTACGACATTCCTAGAGTGTGGGCTAAAGCAATGCCCAGACAATCCTGTTAGTTACTTGATGCTTCAGTAACTTTCGACCCCTTGTACAACTCGTACTTTAAGAGTCGGCAATCGATTTCTGCATTGGTAAATGGTGTTCTCTTTGAGACTTTTAATCTCAATGCGGCAATCAATGGTTTTCCTGATGTAAAGACGTACCCATCCCAACCAGTACAATCTGTTTTTAAGAAGTCACCAATTCGTTTGTACGTCGGAACTAAGTCTTCACCTAATCGAACACCGTATTCGCCATGCAACACCACATCACCGCACTCAGAAGTTGGAATAGGGGTCTCTGCGAAGTCACAGACATGAAACTCAATAAGGTGATCAACCCCTGCAGTTATTGCATTTTTTCTTGATGCCTCCACAGCTTCTTCTTCGATATCGGAAGCGATGATTGGAGCAGGATCTTGTTTCGACATCAATTTTTTCGCATCGGCCCGTTGTTGACTCCAAGCGTCTTTGTCTGCGTTCAACCAATGGTTGCACGAAAAATTACTTCTTAACAATCCGGGGGCTCTATGT
Source organism: uncultured Isosphaeraceae bacterium (assembly GCA_964624985.1). Lineage (GTDB taxonomy): Bacteria > Planctomycetota > Phycisphaerae > Phycisphaerales > SM1A02. The sequence goes on from CAZVAE010000222.1 coordinate 1,058, forward strand.
TTTGCCATTAACGCGGCTTCAATTGCAATCGTTCCGCTACCGCACATCGGCACGACTAATGGTCGGGAGCCGTCGTACTTCATCTCCATGAGTACAGCAGCTGCGATTGTCTCTCGCATTGGTGCCATAAAGGGCATCTTCCGATACCCACGGTCTGACAATTTTCGGCCAGTCATGTTTAAATAGATTCGCGCTTTGTTCTGTACCCAATGAAGATTGACGACCATACCATCGGTGCTTGACCCCGCATCTGGCCGCTTCCCGATTGTTGCAGTGAGCTTGTCGCAAACTGCATCTTTCAAGCGCATGTTTGGAAACATAGAATTTGTAATTGTTTCATTTCGAACATTTGAACTGATTGACAAAAACCCATTCGGATCAATCACTCTATCCCAAGGCAATCGCTTGGCTTCGCTGTAGAGTTCATCTGCGTTTCTACAGTTTACATCTGCGAAACGTTGAAGGACATGAAATGCCGTTCGTAGTTGCAGATTAAGTCGCATTGCATCTGCTGTTGATGCTTCAATCTCTACTCCGGTCTTATCCATAGAAAGACATTCAAAACCGAGTGTTTCAAGTTCTTCCTTCAAGTATGGCGCTAGACTTGGTGCACAAGTTACTCGCGTTTTTCGTTTTGGTTCCTGATTGCTCATTTGAGGTAGAGTAGTATACGGTGGCACCGATGCTCCGTTTACTCTCCATCCTCTTCCTTACATATTCCTTTCATTCCGAAAAGGATGCACGTACTGAAGCGACCCTACCCCTCTCTTTTAAGGATCTGTCTAACGTCGTGTTTTATCAAGATGATTTGATATCTGGTTCTAAACCCGAAGGTAAAGATGGGTTCGCCTCATTACGCGAACTCGGCGTGAAGACACTCATTTGTGTTGATGGGGTTGCTCCCAATGTTGCTTTAGCAACAGAGTTTGAGATTAATACTGTGCATCTGCCTTGGAAATATAACGCACCAACCGATGAACAAATTTTAAATGTCACGACAGTCTTTGCACGAGGACGAACAGTTGGAAATGTGTACATCCATTGCCATCATGGGAAACATCGATCAGCAGCAGCGGCGGCGGTTGCATCTATTGCACTTGGTGAAATGACTCTCGAACAAGCAATTCAACGCATGCATATTTCCCAAACATCTCAAGAATATACCGGTCTGTGGGATGCTGTTGAGCACACAACACGTATTCCCATTGAGGCAATAGAGAAGAACAAAAAAGAGTTTCAATCAATCGTCAAACCTGAAGGGATGTTGGATTTGATGATTACGATGGACGAAGCACTGGATACACTCGAGTTGTTACAAGAAAACAAATGGGACTCTGCGTTAGAAGAACGGTCCATCGTCAGTGCTGCAGAAGCTGGAACCATCGTCGAGTCATATCGCATGCTTCAACTCAGCGAAGAAGTGAACTCCCTTCCAGTAGATTTTGAAACTCTGTTAGTGAACGCATTACATCAAGCCAACGGACTTGAAGATTCCCTCTTGCAATCACTGCCACCAAAAAAACTTGATGCGCATTTCGAGAAGGTCAAGCAATCGTGTGTTGCTTGTCATTCAGTCTTTAGAAATTAATCGTTTTTCTACCGTTGGTTAATCTGCTTTGGATTCATCTTCCATTATGAAGTTATACAAAAAACACTTGAGCTGATGCACAAGTGTTTTTGTAAGCCGCCGGTGGGACTTGAACCCGCAACCTCAAGATTACAAATCTAGCGCTCTACCAGTTGAGCTACGGAGGCATTGTGGAAATGGGTTTGCTTTCGCTTGCTCACATTCCACGAGGCGGGTAGGATACCAAATTCAAGTGAATAGGGCGAGTACCCAAGTGGACAAAGGGGGCAGACTGTAAATCTGCTGGCGTACGCCTTCACAGGTTCGAATCCTGTCTCGCCCATCGAGTAACACCTACCTGTTTATGCAGGTGGG
>CAZVAE010000223.1:0-2982 GCA_964624985.1 uncultured Isosphaeraceae bacterium
TTTGGATTGTGGGGTGGTGTAATCTCTATAATTGCAATTGATATTTTATTATTTTGTCTATTTGTGATCAGATTACATCGATTAACTCATTTTGTTCCTCCTGTTAAGTAACAATATTAATGCATTACAGACCCTAACTGCTCCGGTTTTTCGTCCAATTCAAGTATTGGGGGGTTGCAATTGTCTTACCGCTCCTGTTTGTATCAATTTTTCCCTACCTTCATTTTCAATAAACCACACGTTCTTGGTATGATTACACATCTGAAGAGTAGGTTTTGGCAAGACGCTGATTAATTGAACGACATGATGCCGATGGGTAGGAGGCACCAATCTTTGAATATGGTCAATATAGCTACATCTAGGCCAAAAGGGTCACTATGGATTCCTACGCTTCTGCTTGACGCGGCGGTGGTCTTGTCTGCCGCACTTATTGCGTGTCTCATCATATTTGGTAAGTTTCCATGGAACTTCCGTGGTCCATGGCAATCGTCATATATGTACCTCATCATAGGTACAAGTCTCGCAGCAATCCCAATTTTTGCTGCAGTTGGCCCTTCTGTATTTTCAAGAGGTGTCCGATTTTGGTGGCTCGTCCGGCAAGTAATCTATGGCGTTATTGTGTTATCGATTTTGATCGTTATCGTTCTCTTTGCTACTAAGCACTCGAGCACGTTTTCTCGTAGGTGGTTTGTTGTCTGGATGGCAAGCACTTGCATCGGTTTAACGGGAGCAAGGTTGTTTTTGATCGGGATTCTTAGTTTACTGCGCCGAAGTGGCTTTAACCAAAAAAGAGTTGTGGTTGTTGGCTCTGGCCCTATGGGAAGGTCTCTCGTATCAAGAGTGGGCGAAGCGGCTTGGCCTGGTTTCCAACTTGTTGGGATTTTCGATCGCCGCCGCAATCTCAAGGAAGATGTATATGGAATTCCTGTTTACAGTGATTTTCAAGATCTTCCATCATTTGTTGACAAAAGAGACATTCAAGAAGTGTGGATTGCGCTACCAATGACTGCTGAAAGACACATTGAAACAATTGCAGAGGCGCTAATGCAAACCACCGCAACCGTAAGGTTTGTACCAGATACTTTTGGATTGCGTCTTTCGCAACACCGGGTAACTGAAATTCATGGAATGCCTATGTTTAATTTGTCTTCTTCGAAAATGGTTGGGTTAAATCGGTTAATCAAAGCATCGTTGGATTACACAATGGCTGGTTTAATTCTTGCAACAATAGGACCCCTGGTTATGCTACCTGTTGCAATTGTTGTCAAACTAACTTCGAAAGGACCTGTCTTTTTTCACCAAAAACGACACGGGTGGGACGGACGGAAAATTACTGTTTACAAATTCCGATCTATGACTGTTCACACAGAAAAAGACGGAACCATCACACAGGCTGGTGCAAATGATTCTCGAATCACACCGATAGGTAAATTCCTAAGAAGAACAAGTTTGGATGAACTTCCACAGTTTATTAATGTTCTGCAAGGTCGCATGTCAATCGTTGGTCCTCGTCCGCATGCAGTTGAACACAACGAAGAATATAAAAAGAAAATACGACACTACATGCGCCGGCACAAGGTCAAGCCTGGAATTACTGGCTTTGCACAAATTAAGGGTTGGCGAGGTGAAACTGACACTGTGCACAAGATGCGAAAGCGTGTGCAATACGATTTGTACTACCTTGAAAATTGGTCGATCGGTTTTGATGTGAAAATTATTTGGTTGACTATTTTTAGGGGTTTCGTTCACCCCAATGCATATTAAATCGTTGGCTTTACAGCAACACCTGTCACCGAAGAAACAATCGAAACCATCTGTTCGCATGCAATTTGTGCGTCATTTGGCTCACTGTCTCTTGGCGTAAACTCGGTCACTTCCATGCCAAGTAAGCGATCCTTGTTTGGCAAGTCCGCAAGTGCCCTGGCAAGTTCGTCCACGCTCAGCCCGCCTTTGACCGGCGTTGCGACAAAGGGGGCCTCGGAAGGGTCAATGACATCAATGTCGACTGTTAGGCCAAAGCCAGCCTCGGCTTGATTCGCCGTATCAATTGCCCCGCGCAAGCAGGTTGCTAGTCCCCGCTTCCGCACCTCGTCCATCTTCATGCAGTTGATATTGCCTTCGTCAAGCCAATTTTGCTCGCCAACATCGGTTGCACGCACCCCGACCATCGCAACATGCTCTTGGCGAGTTTGACACGTTGCAGTGGTCGCAAGCATGAACTCGGATCCCCTGCCAAGCAATCCTGCCAATACCATCCCGTGGATATTCCCTGAAGGACTTGTTTCAGGCGTGTTCAAGTCTGGGTGGGTGTCCACCCAAACGATGCCTGTTTCACCATGGACCCTTGCAAGTCCCGTATGGAATCCAAGAGCAGATGTGTGATCGCCGCCAATGACCACTGGAAACATGCCATTTTGCACAGCCTCTAGCACCGCGTCGGAAATTCGAAGGGCGTGCTTCATAATCACCTGCTCAATTTCGCTTGGTGAAAGTTCTCCATCAGCCATCGGTGGTACTGAGGCTATTCTTGTTACCGTTGCATCAAGACGATCTGCAAGCCCAGCCGAAAGCAAAAGTTCCGGACCCCGTTCTGCGGCAGCAAGTCCAGACCCCCAACCGATCTGGGCTGTAATAATCGCTATTTTTTGGGTATTACAGTCGTGGTTTGGGGGGTGGCTAGACATCGAACCCCGCATTCTACTCTAATCCGAACCCCATTTGGTGTTTGGCCTAAATTGAAGTAGGCTATACATATGAAATCTATACTTATCGCTTGTTTTATGGTCGTAGCAGGGTGTGCTGGTATCGATTCGATGGGTCCTGAAGGCCCAAGGCCTACACAAAAAACGTGGGAGACCCCCGCAAATGTTCCTACGATCGATCTCTCGCAGGACAACGTCCCCGACTTTTGGACGGCAACGCCAACGATCATCGACACAAATGCTTTTTCCAATCGGCACCAAATCACGGGGCCAATTCCTG
>CAZVAE010000224.1:0-2936 GCA_964624985.1 uncultured Isosphaeraceae bacterium
TAGCCGAATGGTCTCATTTTAGATTTACGATACAACCCTGGTGGTCTTTTACCATCCGCTCGACGCATCGCAAACTTGTTCGTAAGTTCAGGAACAATCGTCAGTGGTGAAACTGCTAACGGCGAGGAACTTTTCAAGATGCGTGCATTGCCAAACAGAGCTTACTTATCCGATTGGCCTATTGTCATCTTGATCAATCAGGGCTCAGCAAGTGCAAGCGAAATTGTCGCTGGCTGCGTTCAAGCACACGATGCAGGAGTTATTGTCGGACAACGAAGTTGGGGCAAAGGAAGTGTTCAAACAGTCCATAAAATTTCACAGGACGCGAATGTCAAACTCACTACTCAGTACTACAGATTGCCATCAGCTGATGGTGGTAAAACTCCAGGAAGACTTGTCCACAAAAGACGTGGATCAAACGATTGGGGCGTTATCCCGGATATAGAAGTGCGGATGTCGATTGATCAAATCACAAAGAGTAACGAGTTACGTCAAAAAGCTGACATGATCTTGATTGATGATGAAATTGATGAACGACCTGATATCAATGATTTAATAACAAGAGGATTGGACCCTCAGTTAGAAACGGCACTCTTGATACTCCGAGCCAATGCTCTATCTAAAATGACCGTCGATCATCGACAAGCAAAACTAAACGAAACGAAGTAAGTTTGCTATCATCGGGGGTATGATTTTACAAACACTCCTTCTCGCTTCGATGGCAATCGCTCCATCGCAGCATCATCGTTTTGGTCTAACAAAAGCAATGCCACGCATTGATGGAACGATTCGAATTGGCTCGTACAACATGTTGAACTTCTTTGATCAAGTCGATGATCCTTCTTTGCAGGGGGATTATGATGACTTTGGCGACAACCCTGGACCAACTTCTAAAGAAAGATGTGAGGAACTTGCATCGATAATTCGAGAATTGGACGCCGACGTCCTTGCACTTCAAGAAGTCGATAGTCTAGAAGCATTAGAGTGGTTCAATGAAACGTACCTTCCTGAGATGGGGTACACGTATGCTGTTTCAGAAGAGGTGGGTTACTACAGAGGCATCGAACAAAGCGTCTTAAGTCGTTTTCCAATATCCGATATCCAAACTTGGACCAACGTAGACCTTGCAAAAATTAAGCGATTTGGTGGTGGCTGGTCAGATATTCCACCTGATACTGACGACATCACATTTCAACGAAGCCCACTCTGCGTAACAGTTAATACTCCTGAAGGGTATGAAATCACGATCTTTAGTATCCATCACAAAGCAGGAAGAGATTCATGGCGACGCGAACTTGAAGCCCTCCAAATCGTGCAATACATCAAATCGATGTCTGAAGATGCTCCGGAACGTAACATTGCGGTTATTGGTGATTTTAATGCACAGCCTTGGGACCGTTCAGTGCGTGTGTACTTGAGAGATGGGATGACGGATGCACTTGCACACCGCGTGCAAAATTTAGAGTGGGATGACAACTCGCCACTTCGAAAAACGCACACGTCTGGTCGGCAAATCGATTTTATTTTGTTGAATCCATCTGCACTAGGTGAATTGGTAGTTGACAGTGGTTTTGTATTGGGCTCTTCTCATCCTGAATATGATTGGAGAAATGAAGCGATACCAGATGGCTATGCATCCGACCACTGCGCACTTGCAGTTGATCTTGTGCCACGCGAGGGAATGGGGTATACCAAACAAGGACTCGCGTGGCCGACATCACTCACAAAAACAGCGCTAAAGAACACAGCCGAAGAATCTGAATTTGTCTCTTCAAACTCCAGTAGTGGTGGGGAGGGATCTGAAACCGCGCCACCAGATAGTGCTCCATTCGTTGCCTCAAAACGCAGCAAAGTATTCCACAGCGCAGGGTGTGGTAACGCAAAACGTATTAGTGATAAAAATAAAGTTGGTTACCCAACATTCAAAGATGCATCGAATGCAGATAAAAGACCTGCGAATTGTTGTAAGCCAACCGGATAGTGAGAAACCGTTATTGTTTAAGAAGGCGCTGGACTTCCTCTACGTCCTTATCGCCACGACCGGATAAGTTGATAAGTACATGTTGGTCAGTTGGCATTTCTGCAGCAACCTTCATTGCGCCTGCAACAGCATGCGAAGATTCAAGAGCCGGAATAATCCCTTCGCTTTCACATAAACTTTGGAACGCAGAAAGCGCCGCTTTGTCATCGACTGTGAAATACTCCACTCTTTTTTCATCTTTCCAGTACGAATGTTCTGGACCAACGCCCGGATAATCGAGTCCTGCTGAGCATGAATGTACGTCCTGAGTTTGACCATTGTCATCCTGCAACACATAACTCATCGATCCATGCAACACTCCTGGGGAACCCAAGCAGAGTGGGGCGGCATGCTCTCCAATTCCAAGTCCGCTACCACCTGCTTCGATACCAACAAGACGAACTTCCGCGTCATGAACAAACGGATAAAAGATGCCCGCGGCATTCGAGCCTCCTCCAACGCAAGCGACGATGCAATCGGGCAATGCCCCGAATGCAGCTACACATTGCTCTCTTGCCTCTTTGCCGATGATCGACTGCAAATCTCGAACAATAAGAGGAAATGGGTGAGGACCAACAACTGAACCAAGGATGTAATGCGTTTCAACGACTGAGCCCATCCAATCTCGCATCGCTTCGTTCGTCGCGTCTTTAAGCGTTTTAGATCCCGAATCAACAACGTTTACTTTTGCACCAAGGAGTTCCATGCGAAAGACGTTGAGTGCTTGTCTGCGGACATCTTCAGCACCCATGTACACTTCGCAAGACATCCCCAATTTTGCACACGCAGTTGCTGTTGCGACACCATGTTGACCAGCCCCAGTTTCTGCGATGATCCTTTGTTTCCCCATTCGTTTTGCTAAGAGTGCTTGCCCTAACGTGTTGTTTATTTTATGCGCACCAGTATGTGCTAAATC
>CAZVAE010000225.1:0-1277 GCA_964624985.1 uncultured Isosphaeraceae bacterium
TCAACGTTGGCAATCCGAATGCACCTGAGCCAAGGAAGATGATTTTCATGTGGAGCGCTCTAAATCGCGAATCAATTTTCGGTTCACCAAACGGTCCATTGTGGACATTTTATCGATGATGAGGATACCATCGAGGTGATCGTTCTCGTGTTGCCAGACTCTCGCCATGAATTCACAACTCTCTACGCTGCGTTCATCTCCGTCACCATCAAATCCTGTGATTTTGATGCCGATTGGTCGCTTTATCTGCCCTCGAATCTCTGGAAGACTTAGGCACCCCTCCTCATCACTCACAACAGTTGGTTCGATGACTTCAAGAGTCGGGTTTATCCAGACGTTCGCTACCGATTCGTCCTCTTCGTCCCGCGTCACAAAGAGCCGCCAAGGAAGGCCGACCTGAGGAGCTGCAAGACCAACACCGCGATCTTCAAACATCAATTCGATCATTCTTTTGGCAACTGCTTGGACGTCTTCATCCTTGGGGTCTACTTCGACAGCGACTTCCTTTAGGATTGGGGAAGGATAGGCGTGAAGCGTGAGTGAGAGCGGTTCAACAGACATGAAAATCATTCTACCCCAAGCCGTTGACCCGAGGTAGAATACTTCGTACCCTTTGGGGACGAGAAACGCATGGCACTATTTGGAAAAAAATCAGAAGCAACCGAAGCTTTTCTGCCTGATCCTGAAAAGGCAAACATCTGGTTTAACCGTGCTCGAGAAATGGCTGAAAGCCATAATTATGAATCCGCTTTTGCCTTCTTTGCAAGTGGGTTCAAGTTGGACCCAAGAGATATAGAAATCCACAGGGAAGTCATGCAGATTGCCTCAACCTATTACAACCGTGGAGGCGAACCTGCATCGAACAAAGAGATCAAAAAGATAGATGGCCCGTCTTCTATCGATAAGTTTGTCTGCGCTATTTACGTCTGGTGGCATGATTTAACAAATCCGAAATTAGGAATGAAAGCGATTTCTGCTGCTGTTGCCGCAGAGCAGAATCAATTTGGAAGCGAGATGGCGGACACAGTGTTATCGATGATGCAACGAGGTGGCAAAACCTTGTCTCATAAAGAGCTCAAAGGTCTTATGGATTTGTTTAAATCGGCGGATGCTTGGGATCAAGCACTAAAGGTCGGTCAAGCTGCTCTTCGAATGAAACCAGACGATTCCGTACTCGAACGAGAGTTAAATGAGTTATCTGCTGAACGAGCAATGTCTCAAGGCGGATATGACGAAATGGGTGGAGAAGAAGGCGGATTCAGAAAGTTTGTCAAGGA
>CAZVAE010000225.1:1287-2902 GCA_964624985.1 uncultured Isosphaeraceae bacterium
CTAACCGAAAAAATCAGGGATTTTAGCCGCAAACAAAAGGAACTCGAAGAAGAAGAATCACTCGCTGGAGCTGGTGGGAGTAGCGAACGAGTCTTGCAACGAGCAAAAAAAGAGTTTGAAGAAAATCCTGCATCGCCAGACGCCGTAACTGCCTATGTCAAAGTGCTAAAGAAACAAGATACAAGAGAATCAATCAAACTTGCATTTCAAGTTTTAATGCAGGGATTTAAGAATACTCAGCAGTATCGTTTTAGAATGGAAGCTGCGGATATCAAAATCGCGATAGGAATGCAGCAGATACACAATCTTGAAACAGAGTATAAAGATCATCCAAACGACGAATTGAAAGCGAAAGTTGAGAACGCTCAAAAAGAAATGCTCGCATTTCAAAAGAATGAGTATGAAGAGCGTGCTGCCAAGTATCCAACAGATCGAAAGATCCGGTTCCAACTTGGCGAACTTGCCATCCGAGAAGGCGATTTTAATCTTGCGATGGAGTGTTTCCAAAAAGCAAAAGATGAACCGAAACTCCGCGTCCGTGCTGGACAAGAACTCGGCCGGTGCTTTGCATCTGAGGGTTGGTACTCCGAAGCGATTGGTGAATTTAAGGAGTCAATCAAAGCACTTGCTGGCTCTGACAATGAAACAGAGTTATCGTTGCGGTATGACTTGATGAAATCTCTAGCAGCAAAAGCGAAAAATGACAGTAACATCGACCTTGCAAAAGAAGCGATGGATATTTGCTCTAGCATTGCTCGCAAAGATATCTCTTACAGAGACATCCGAGATTGCCGCCGAGACCTCGACGAGCTCGTCAAAGACCTCGATTAGGGTTTCCGTCCGATCGTTCCTACTTCTGCCGTTCGACAAATGACTCGTATTGTTCTGGGGTATCGATCCCACTTGGCTGCGGTTCAACCACTGCAACTGAAATCGAAAATCCATTATCCAGCACTCGCATTTGTTCAAGTCGCCGCTCAATCTCATGTTGCGTGGGTTGCATTTCGACATACGTCTGTAAAAAAGATGGTGTATAGACGTACAACCCAATATGTCGCATTGCTCCGCCCAGCCGAGAGAAATCAATTGCTCGTTGTTCGTTCATCTCTACTTTGACGACATTCTCGTTTTCAGATTCATCCGCTTGCAATGGGCACGCAGCAGTTGCCATCACGGATTCACCAAGAATGGAGACTGTCGCATCGATAACCGATGGGTCAAGTTCTGGCTCATCGCCCTGCACATTCACAACAACATCACACTCTACATCTTGAATGACTTCAGCAATTCGACTAGTCCCATTCGGATGTTCACCAGTCATCACAACAGATGCACCGAATGCTCGGCAAACCTCTGCAATTTCCTCGGAGTCGGTTGCGATATAAACGTCACTGACGCTTTTGGCAGCCATCGCGTTTTCCCAAGCATATTGAATGAGTGGCTTCCCCGTTTCACAAGCAACCATCTTCGCAGGGAATCGGGAAGAGTCGATTCGTGCGGGTATAACAGCAATAACTCTCCTTGACATTTCACCATTTTACTCTTGAACTGGGTACACGACATGCTACAATCTGGAATGCCCACCCAAGATACAAATGAAACGTTCTTAAGCCAG
>CAZVAE010000226.1:0-2856 GCA_964624985.1 uncultured Isosphaeraceae bacterium
ACGACTCAACAAGATGGTGACAGAACGTAACGTCATCCTCAAAACCGAACGAAGTGTGATTGGCGAGGACAAAATAGGTGCCTTCTGGTGGTTGAACTGTAAAACCAACGTTGAGTAACCCTTCGACGAGCACATCTCGCCTCTGGCGGTACTCCTCGGTGTACGTCAAAAAATACTCTGCTGGTGCACGAAGCGCAGTAGCAGCCGCGACTTGCAATGGGGTCGATGCACAGAATGTCATAAATTGGTGTGCACTTCGTATCGCTTCGGATAACGCTGGTGGAGCTACTGCCCAACCGATTTTCCATCCTGTCACCGAAAAGACTTTGCCTAGTGAACGCAGTGTAATCGTTCGCTCATACATTTCAGGCAGTGTTGCAATCGGAATATGTTCTCCAGTCAATACAAGTTTATCGTAGACCTCGTCACTCAAGACAAGAGCGTCATGTTTAACAGCAAGTTCAGCGATGAATAGCAATTCATCTCTTGATAAGACTCTGCCCGTTGGATTATGTGGTGAATTCACGATAATCATTTTGGTTCTGTCAGAAAAAGATGATCGAAGTTCTTCTTCATCAAGTGTGAACTCTGGGGCATGTAGCGTCACGACTTTAGGAATCGCACCTGCCATCGAAAGGCAAGCAAGGTAAGAATCATAAAATGGTTCAATGACAATGACTTCATCTCCTGGATTGACTAACCCTAGGATGGCCGCAGCGATTGCTTCGGTGCTACCGCACGTGACAGTCACTTCATCCATGGGATGCACAGGAAACTCAAAAGTATCAGCGATCGCTTCGACAAGTTTCGGGTGGCCTGCAGATCGTGAATATTGATTCTCATTCTCTTGAATTGCTCTGATTGCTGCTTCTTTGACAAATGCAGGGGCTTCAAAATCTGGGAATCCTTGGCCAAGATTGATTGCGTTATGTTCAACTGCAAGACGACTCCAAGTCGCAAACACTGTTTCACCAAATTGTTCTAATCGATTCGCTTTGAGCATATCCAGATTATCCATTCGTAGGTTCAGATGTTGGTTGCAATTGAATAGTTAACTCAGGACCCGGACACATAAAAACACATACACCACATCCCGTGCAACTTTCCTCATGAATGATTGGCTTGCCTGCTTCAAGGGTTATCGCATTTTCAACAGGACAGCGCTCTACACACTCATCACAAGGCGTTCCATTGAATGCAAGGCATAATGTTGAATCGATTGCTGCCAATCCCATTGCAAGAGGTGCTTCAAACGTCAGCACCCCTGCTTCGCATGCCGGCACACATGGCAAATCATTACACATTAAACACGGCTGGGAAAGGGCATCAATGATTGGCATTCCAGCCATCATCCCCTCACTATCCGGAGTTCGAAAGATAGCATGTGGTGGACACGCTTCAATACACGCGTCACACTTTGTACAACCTGTGACAAACTCTGATTCTGGCACTGCGTGCGGAGGTCGTTGTACGTATTGATTCCCTCTTCTAGAGAGTCCCATAGGTCTTTTTACTTGAAACTCTGGCTCAGATTCCTGCTCAATCATTTCTGCTCCACGTTCACGAATTCGGCTGAACCACTCCCCCCGCAACAAACCCCTACGCGTCATGTCACCCTTTTCGTTCCTCATGCAATCTGCACCGCGTACACTTGTGGAAGATGTGAAGATGCACATTCAAATGTTGCAGCACCATTCTCTGAATAAAACAGCCCTTCGGGGAGAGTCCCACACCAAAGCGTTCCAGGAGTATCTGCTTTAAAAATGGCCATGTGCGTCCGAAGAGCATCCCGTGCATGAAGGACATATCTATCTACGCTTTCAACTGGGCGGTCAAGGCGATTTGTAAAACGAATGGTAGGCATTTCACGCTTCAGTGTACAGCACTGTTAGAAGAGGCGGGTATGATGGCTAAATATGAGTTGGATAGATTGGACGATTGTTGGACTTTACATTGCATCTGCAATCGGAATCGGGGCTTGGTTTACTAAGAAAGCAAGTAAAGGCACGAGTGATTTTTTTGTTGCCGGTCGTTCACTGGGCTGGTTTATTGCTGGCACTTCAATCGTCGCAACTACTTTTGCAGCTGATACTCCAGTCTTTGTTTCTGCCATGAGTCGCAACGAAGGCATTGCTTCAAACTGGTTTTGGTGGAGTGTTCTCATAGGGCAAGTTGCAACCGCTACAATTTTTGCTCGTTTATGGCGAAGGAGTGAAGTCATTACCGATGTCGAGTTTGTCCAATTGCGATATGGACACGGGCCTGTAACGACCTTACTGCGTATTTTTAAATCGTTCTTTCAAGGAATATTTGTAAATTGCGTGGTCATGGCTGCCGTGACGCTTGCAATGGTTAAAGTCACAACAGTTCTGCTTGGTATTGATCCTGAACACACGTGGATTGTTCTTCTCGTACTTGGTCTTGTTGGCCTGCTGTATTCTGCGATGTCCGGTTTATACGGTGTGGTCTATACCGACATCATCCAATTTTCACTTGCTATGATTGGTTCAATTGGTTTAGCAGTGCTTGCATACATTGATGCTTCAAGCGGCGAGGGCATCATGGCGAAACTATCTTCTTCAACAGATTTCAAACCAGAATTACTTCAATTTTTCCCACGGTATCATGAGATAAGTTGGCCACTGTTTACGTTCATTGTGTACGTCATGGTGCTTTGGTGGGCATCTGCACCTGGAAAAGGGTATTCAGTACAACGGTTACTCGCAACAAAAACGGAACGTGATGCAAAACTCGCTTTCCTCTGGTACGCATTCTTGCATTACGTCATGCGACCTTGGCCTTGGATAGTTGTTGGCATTCTTTCTCTTATCTATTTCCCCACCGTAGAAGATACAG
>CAZVAE010000227.1:0-2828 GCA_964624985.1 uncultured Isosphaeraceae bacterium
CACCGTTAACTCCACAGTTGTAGGAACTGTTGTCTTGAAACAAGCTAGAGACGATTTGGACTCTGTTGGAAGTGCCAAACTCATTGTAAAACATATTGGCAAAATGAGTAGCGGTGTTGTTTTTAAAATCACAGAACTCGATCAATGGGGCTTCCCCAAGGTATTGGTTTTTGATGTCTCTTGAATATTGAACCGTGATGCCACCTCCGTAGTGCCCCCAGTTATTCTGTGAAACACAATTCCTGATGATTGGTCCAGCATTATAAATCACTATTCCGCCACCGTACCTATATTGGTCAAAGCCCAAATTTATACCAGTCCCATTTATTAATGTAAAACCATCTACGACGCAGTTGTTGTTTTCGCCATTAACACAAATGATGCCAGTGCTGTCTGTTCCAGCAGCATCAATTGTAGTTACATCTGCCCCACCGCTTGAATGAAGTAATATATTCTTGCCTATCAGATTTACGGATTCATAATATGTTCCAGGCAAGACTACAATTTCATCGCCATCGACTGACGCATGGATGGCTTCTTGAATAGAACTAAAGTTGGCTTTTGGATTATCGAGACCATCATCATCGACAGTCCAAGTTGTTGCGAAACAAGAACTGGCAACCAAAAGGGTTGCGGAGGTTGTGATTGACATTTTTAACATTTCTCTCTCCTTTTTTGACAATGAAACAAATAGATAACTTCTTCCCCTTACTCATGTGACATTGTACTGATTCTAGGAAGTGCAACTCAGCAATAACGTTGTTTTTGATGGTAACACAGCAACATTTGTCGCCTAAAACCCTATTTCTCAATCAAAAGATCAACCTCATCCGCCCACTGAGCCCACTCTTCATCCGTGGGGGCAAGTTTGGGCAAATGTTGTTGAAAGGTTAAAAGATACCAACTTCCCATTGGTGTATTCACGGGTCTCGTGAAATATTGCTTCCGGAGAATCTTCCACCAGATTGAGGATGCCCTCAACCGCAAAGCGCTTGTCTCCTCAAGTGCGTGTTCTGAATCACTGTTTTCTTCTATCCAACTTGCTTTTGAAGCAAGTGCAATCGCCAAATTATTCATCACTTGCCAGACGAAATTGTAATTATCGCCTGACTGTTCAATTAATGAATCTACAACAAACTCGTTTATTGCAAGTGCGCTTTCTATATCTTCCAGTTGATCGTCCCCAGTTCTGTGTCCACTTCGTTGCAGGTATGCGACACCTAGCATGATCTTTGCTTTCAGTACACGAAAATCTTCTTGTGGATATTTCTCTTCAAGCAGGGGAAGGACTGTTTCCTCTTCAATTTGGATTGCTTCAGTTGCCGCCTCTTCACTTCCGTTCTTAAAAACAAGAGACCACGCCCTCCGTCCTGCAAGACTATTGATTAACTGTGCATCACCATCAAGTTCTTCTCTTGCAATTTGCATTGCTTGGTTCGCATGTTCGTGTCCACGTTTGCGTACTCCAGCATCACTAGATGTAAGTTCAGTAAAAGAAACAACTTTGAGTAACTCTGCATGTTCTTTTGGTAAGCCAACATCGTAACGAGCCAACACCGATTGTGCTTTTTGCACCGTTTCCAAATTTGCTCCGTCTGCATCGCCACCAATAAATTTGGCTTCAAGGATGAGCGTTTTTGGATGATTTGCGCCAAGAGTTTCACGTGAGACCTCTGCCGCTTCGCTAAACAAGTGTTCGCCTAGTGAATTTACACTTTGTTTTCCAAGCAATTCGTACATTTCAATAAGTAACAGCGGGTCATCACTCGCCACCTCATCTGCAATACTTTTAGACACACCAACGTGCATTTTCCAAAACTCGGGGTGTTGAGACACGATGTCTCTTTGTACTTTCAGTGCACCAGTAGCAAACTCAAGCAGTTTCTCGTTTCGCACGAGTTGCTTGTTTGCGCTGATTGCGTAATACACCGAAACAGTCGTTGCAATAGCAAGCAAAGGAATTGTGATTGCAAGTAGGGCTGCTGCAAACCTGTGCTTTCGGACAAGTTTGCTCAACAATGGTTCTGGTTTTGCGGAAACCGGCTCACCCTCTATGAGATGTTGCAAATCAGTCGCTAACTCGTTTGCACTTACGTATCTTTTTCGAGGATCTTTCGCGATCGCTTTTTGTACAACAACTGAAAGGTCCCCGCGAAACTCTGGGTTGATTGATTCAATTGTTGCTGGTTCCTCTTGCATAATTGCAAGCATTGTTGCTGGAAGTGATTTGTCTCCGCTTGCAAATGGGTGTTCGCCTGTTATAACTTCAAACGAAATGACGCCAAGGGAAAAAACATCCGTTGCTGTTGTCTCGCTTTTGGCTTGATTAAATTGCTCGGGTGCCATGTATTGCGGTGTTCCAAGAAAACCGCTTGCTTGTGTGTGCAAACCAGTTGCGCGAAGTTCATCATCGAGCACTTTTGCAATGCCAAAATCTATTATTGTGGGTTCTCCGTGTGTATTCACAAGAATATTGCTCGGCTTTAAATCCCTGTGAATGACACCATGGCGATGTGCCTCGTCAACAGTTTTGCAAACTTTATACAGGAGCCCTAGTTTTTCTTCTGTGGTTTTGTCTTTGGCATACTCAGTGATGCTCACAGAACCCTCCAAAAGTTCCATTGCGATCCAAGGCAATTTCACGCCCTCGACTTCTACGGTTCCCGCACTTTCAATTAAAGCAACACCCGGAACGTTTAGTGACCCTAAGACACGTATTTCCTGCTCAAACCGTTTGCCCGCGCTACTTCCCAAAAACTGCTTGCGCATCACTTTGATAGCTACACATTTTCCTGTTTTTTCGTTCTTAGCTTCGTAGACTCGACCCA
>CAZVAE010000228.1:0-1349 GCA_964624985.1 uncultured Isosphaeraceae bacterium
AGGGAATCTTGGAAACTCAAAGTGCGCATAGAGCAATGCTTCACAGTGATCGCATGTTAACGAATAAAAAATGACATATTGCTTGCCAGTATGCAGATCATGTGGCCATCCGTTTACCCAAGAAAACAATTCGATTGAATCAATCGATTTTCCAATCCAATCACCTAAATCTGTTGGGTACCAAGATTTCGGCAAGGGTATTGAACCTGGAGCGTTTGCGGGTGGAGGTGTTTTGCTTGAATACAAAATGCCACTAGCCGTATAAAACCAAGCAAGAAGAATGAACAACGTTGCTCCGATGACGCTACGGTTACCTTTATCTAACACACAGATTGATATACGAGGTTTGAATATAACAATGCTAATTAGAAGCAGAAAATCAATTGCAAACATGGTTGTTGGCGCGAGCGATTTTTCTCCAAAACATCCACAACTTTCGTAATTGCCATACGCGAACATTTCAATAGCGAGCACAATGAGAAACACGCCAAGCATGACCACTGCTGCAAGCCGAGCGAATTTAGGAACAAAAAGCATAAAGCCAACGAAGAAAAATTCAATGCCGACTAAAAGAGCAAGAAGTAAAAAGTGATCTTCAAACCCAAGGACACCACCAGCGTCAAGAATAGAGCGAGGTAGAGATTTTGGAGTGGCGCCTTGAACCTTCGAGATCGCTCCAAACAGAATCCATGCAGGAACAATGAGGCGAACAAGAATTTCACCAAGCCAACCGGCAAATTCATTCTGCTTTGGTGCAGATGGGGATGTTTCTGTCATATAGGGATTCTAGCGGGTTCGAAGGTTACCGACGTCGTCGGCTACGATTCAACACGAGTGCAGTGATAAAAAGTGCTGCAGGAGGAGCAGGAACGACTGTGCTTGTAAAGACACTTGTTCCATCACTTTTAAATCCACTTGATGCAATGACATCCCAACCATTGTCATTCCATCCAACAAACTGGAATGCTTCAGCACCGATTGCACCCCCATCACCATCAAGATCATTAAAGTTGAACGAAATGGCATCACCTTGCGAGAGTCCTGCCCAAGCAAAGCCATCACCACTTCCTACACTACCCCAAACAAAGGTAGCTCCGAGAGATTGGGAGCCAAAGGGGGGCTGTATGAGATTCCATGTATCTTGACCCGCATCATTGATGTATAAACTTAGATTGCTTGGTGCAGTGCTCGTGAGCCCAAGGATGCCCTCAAGACCGCTTTCGCCAAGTCCTAGTTCTTCATCAATCAGTGTTAAGAATGTAAGTCCTGCGGACGTGTCGACGGGCAAAATGGTAATTTTTCCATCAGTCTCGATACCCCAACTATGAAGAGTCGCATGAGCAACCGAC
>CAZVAE010000228.1:1374-2758 GCA_964624985.1 uncultured Isosphaeraceae bacterium
AATAGAGCAAAAATGAGTCCGTACTATTGCTCACCTGTACGACATCGCCACTTGCTAAAGGGGTAGCGAGTCCTACCATGAGCGTACAAAATGTGATGTGCTTCATTCGCATTGATATCGTTCCAACACCGCATGCACGGTGTTTCTCCAACCATCTTCGGCATCTCTTGAGATGAGACTGAAGTCGTGCGATGTTCTCTAGATTCACGTTGTTCGGTCTGTGAGGGTTATGCGGTCATTTGGTGGCACTTTGTGAATTTAGGCAATCTGAATCACCTCTCTTCCACAAAGATGGCGTTTCTGGCGTAGCATGGGCAATTATGGATCACACGTTCCTTCAATCGTGCTTGCTCATGACGAAAACGACACCACCCAAACCTTGGGTTGAGCAGTATCTTTCAGCTTGGATGCTCGAACCGTTTATGGGAATGGAAGCGTGGCGATGGTTGGCAATAGCTCTAGCAATTCTTGTTGGGGTGTTCGTCGATTTTTCAGTTCGTTTCTTTTTGAGGCGAACTCTACGCTCAATCATTGACCCAAGTGACGACCATCCTCAACTTGTAAAAATTATTCGTTCACTACCAAGACCTGCCGGACTCGCTGTTGGTGGTGGAGTCTGGCTTGCCCTCATGCCACTCTTTAACCTGCCAGATACTGCTAAAACAATCATTGAACCCGCAGTCCATGTCTACATTACCATCGCCGTTATCTGGTTTGGCTTTAAGGGAACAGATCTACTTGCATGGGTTGCTGAACAAAAAGCAAAAGCATCTCAAAACAAACTCGATGATTTACTTGTACCGCTCCTTCGTAAATCTTTGAAAGCTGGAGTTTTTGTTATAGGTTTTGTGTATCTCGCAGAAAGCATGCAGATACAACTCGCACCAATCATTGCTGTACTTTCAGTTGGCAGTTTAGGTGTCGCCTTTGCAGCAACTGATACCATCAAGAACTTTTTTGGATCGATCACTGTGATTCTCGATAAGCCATTTCTTATTGGGGATTGGGTGATTGTGGATGGTGTAGAAGGAACTGTGGAGTCCGTTGGAATTCGTTCTACCCGAGTTCGAACATTCTACGATTCAATCGTGACAATTCCGAACTCAGTTCTCGTGACATCAAAATGCAATAACTATTCGAAACGTAGATATCGTAGATGGAAGCAGATGGTCAGCATCGGGTACAGCACCCCACCTGAGAAAATCTCTGCATTTTGTGAAGGCATTCGAGAATTACTACGCATTCATCCCTATACGCGAAAAGATTATTATCAAGTATGGTTAAATGAATTTGCAGGTTCAAGCTTAGATATTTTGGTCTATGTCTTTTGGAAAGCACCTGATTGGCCAACGGAACTTCGCGAACGACATCGACCAAAATATCT
>CAZVAE010000229.1:0-2726 GCA_964624985.1 uncultured Isosphaeraceae bacterium
GAACGATTCCTTCGTTGGACGCAGCATCCAACTTGGACGCGACTTACTGAAGAAGACAAACAGGCAAGCACAATTGGTTTGCAGATGTTTAAGAACGCAGTACAGCACGCAAAAAAACAACAAACGCCATCAAACTGCGTAGAGGGCGTGGTGTGACAGACCACCAACAACTTGCGGCAGACCTGTTCAATCATACGTGGACGTTGCTTGATATCGAGGAACGCACGAAGGAGCAGGATGAAGAAATGGTGCAAGCTGCGCACGCATCACGCTACCATTGGGGAATCGCAGGAACTGAAAAAAACAACGCACGTGGTGAATGGCAAATCGCTCGAGTTTATGCAACGTTACACCGTCCTGATTCCGCCATACACCACGCCACGTTGTGTCTAGAAGCGTGTCAAAAGGAAGAATTCGACGATTGGGATTTGCCTTTCGCGTATGAAGGATTGGCAAGGGCATATATCGGTGTTGATACCGAGCGTGCGAAAGAGTACTTGCAGATGGCTCGCGAATTAGGAAGCAAGATTGATAAAAACGGCGATCGAGATTGGCTCTATACAAACCTCGATGAAATAGAAGTGTTGATACATGGCACCTGAACAGAGGGTTGAGTGTCGCAATTGTGGGTATAACCTTCAGGGCTTAATTCCAAGTTCAAAATGTCCAGAGTGCGGAGATGACCAACGCACTGTTCGTACAGATGATGTGATCGACAAAGAAGATGGACGCATGATGCGAATCATTAATTCAAACCTTGCAGTAAAGGGTTTAGCGCCATTGCCCGACATTCGTGTCCGTTTGAAGTATTGGATGAATCTTGGTGGTGTTTTTGTTACCATTCTTTTCTTTTTGCAACTCTTTGTAACGCTTGCTCTGATTCCAATTGGGACATACCGGCTTTGTCTTTTTGGACTATCAGTGTTTTGGCCACTCATTATCATCGGAATGATGCCATCAAAAGTGGATGCGTCGATGCCCCCCATGTATAAATGGATTCGAATCATTGCTCCATACACACAATTATGCTGGGTAGCAGGGTATGTTCTGTGGCTCATGTTTCACATACCACAGGACGAATACACTCTTGGTGGCAACTTGAAATATTTTGAACCACTGCTCATGCTACATCTCATTGCTGGAGTTGGACTTGCTGGTGTATCGTTTTGGCTGCACGACTTAGCATTGCGGCTTGATCTTACTTGTGCAGCAAAACGTTGCAATGCATTTACGGTTGCAACGCTCACACTTGGCGCACTTGTGTTTGTATTGCCATGGAAACATTTTGCAGCAGCGAATCTCACCGCAGAGCAGGGAGGGTTTATGTGGTGGGCATATATTTTTGCACTGATGATTCCTTGGCTATGGTGTATCTCTCTTTTCGCAAGAGCACTGTTCGAATTTGCATCAGATGCAGAGTGGTCTATTCGATATGACGATAATCTTGAGGGTCGACAAGAGCGCATCAGGGAAAAAATAGAAGAGTTCGAGCATTCGCGTTGGTTTTGAATGACGGTGTAGAATATGCAGATATGACGAACCAAAAAACATTGCGATGCGCTGTCGTGGGCGTTGGACGGATGGGCACACATCACGCCCGAATTTACTCTCAAATGGACGGTGTTGATTTTGTCGGCGTTGTTGATCAGAATGAAGAACGTCGAAACGATGTTATTGAAGAGTGGGGCGGAAGAGCGTTTTCTACTGTTGAAGAGCTTGCTGAAGCGGGAGTTGATGCCGTTACGATTGCAACACCTACAATCTACCATCTTGAAGCGGCAGAACCGCTGTTAGAACGCGGTATCGGTTGTCTAATCGAGAAACCACTTGCTCCAACGGCTGAAGTTGCAACCGCAATTGCTGCTGCTGCGGAACAAGGCAAGGCAGTCTTGCAAGTTGGACACGTTGTTCGATATGACCCAGTAATGCGTGCTGTCGCTTCGATTGAACAATTGAAGCCACGATTCATTGAGATGGTACGGATTAGTCCTATGACGTTTCGGAGCGTAGATGTTGGTGTCGTACTTGACATGATGATTCACGACCTTGATTTACTGACGATGCTCACGAATCAAGAGCCAACGGATATCCGTGCTAATGCGGTGAGCGTGATGGGTGAAGCAGAAGATATGTGCAACGCTCGTTTAGAGTTTGGCGATTGTACTGCGAACGTGACAGCAAGCCGGCTTGGTTTAAAAACCGAACGGAAACTTAGAATCATTAGTGAAGATTCATATGTGTCAGCAGATTTTGTAAAAAGACAAGTCACCCTCGTTCGAAAGATTGCAAACGAAGAACAGTTGTTCGATTTACGGACTCGTCTTGTAGCTGGCGAAGATCTTTCATCGATTGATTATGTGGATTTAGTAGAAGTTGAAGAGCCAGAAGTTGGCAGCGAAGACGCTTTAACCCTACAAGCAAAAGATTTTCTTCATGCAGTTCGTACGGGAGAAAAGCCACACGTCGACGCAGAGGCGGGCTCAATGGCAATTCGTACAGCAGAGCGCATTATGGAACAAGCAATTGCTGCGGGCGCGAGGATGCTGTAGGTTAAACGAAACTTATATGTTGACGATTACCAGCCAGAGGTTGGTGGTGGCGGGGCTATTGGAATCAGTGGATGCAAATCTTCGTAGCGGTCAATGCACACAACAAACATTTCAGTTGAGACAGCCCTTGATGCTTTAGGCTTGAACCCCTTCGCTTGTTCAAACATCTGCTGGCAT
>CAZVAE010000230.1:0-2724 GCA_964624985.1 uncultured Isosphaeraceae bacterium
TCGAAGACCACGCGTTAGAAGTCAAGAATCTTGATATTTGACACCATTCTTCTGCCTCGTACATCCAATTGAGATTCTCATTACGTATGCGTATTATCGGGTGAGTTGGTTGTGGGTTGCAATGCTTCAAATGCTGCTATTCGCAAGCGACACGCATCACACTGCTCACACGGAGTGCCTTCTAAGTCGGGATCGTAGCAGCTCTGTGACAATGAATAATCAACACCTAACTCTAATCCAAGCGAGATAATTTCAACTTTGGACATCTCAAGTAGTGGAGCATGAATCGTGAATCCATCTCCTTCTACCCCCGCTTTTGTTGCTAGATTCGCGACTGTTTGAAACGCTTCTAAGAATTCACCGCGGCAATCGGGGTATCCAGAGTAATCCACGGCGTTTACACCAATAAATATATGGTGCGCACCAATCGCTTCAGCATATCCAAGAGCAAGACTTAAGAAAATTGTGTTTCGTGCTGGAACATATGTCACCGGAATACCATTTGAATCCCCTTCCTTTGGGACGTCAATATCATCTGTCAATGCAGAACCGCCCCATGTTGTTAAATCTAACGTTGTGACAACATGCGATGCAACACCAATGTGGTTTGCGATTTTTTTTGCGGCTTGGATTTCCGATTGATGCCGTTGCCCATAGTCAAAACTTAAAGCGTGACAAGCATACCCTTGTTTGTTTGCTATTGCTAACACTGTAGCGGAATCGAGTCCCCCAGAAAGCAATACGATTGCTGGAGTGCTTGCACTCATTTCGGCAGCACGTCATTTTCTCGAGGATTCGGCAGACGTTCTTTTAACTCTTCTAGTAGTTTATGTGTTTCCTCATCAACATCCTTTGGAGCAGTGATGTGAATCACAGCATAAAAGTCCCCACTCTTGCCGCTAGTCGTTTCACACCCCTTCCCTTTTACCCTCAGACGAGAACCGCTTGAGACTCCAGCGGGAATTGACATGTCAACGGTGCCTCCTAGTGGGAGAGGTAACTTTACTTTTGTTCCGAGTGCTGCCTCTGCAATGTTTAAATCAACATCCATTTCTACATCCAAGCCACTTCGTTGATACTGAGGATGCCCGCCAACTGTGACCGTCACAATCATGTCACCAGCAGGACCACCCATCATCCCTGGTGAACCCTTTCCTTTGAGCCGTAATTTTTTCCCGCTTTCAATTCCTGCTGGGATAGAAAGGGATACCGAATCGTTACCAATTCGAATCTCTTCAGTACCGCCCTTGAGTGCGGTCATAAAGGTCACCGTAATGTCATGCGTGTGATCTTGCCCTTTAGCCGGCTGCTGTTGGACTCCTCCAAAAGGTGAACGTCCGCCACCTCCGCCGAATGCCTCACCAAAGATTTCTGAAAAATCAACAGTCTGTCCATATCCTCCACTGGATGTCGCATGTGCCCATCGTGGATCTCCATGAAAACCACCAGAAGAAGGTCCGGCAGAACCGAATTGGTCGTACATCTTTCTTTTTTCTGCATCTGAAAGGGTGTCATACGCCTCTTGCACTTCGGCAAACCGAGTTGCAGCGTCCGCTTCCTTATTCACGTCTGGGTGGTATTTACGTGCAAGTTTTCGGTACGCTTTTCGAATTTCATCAGCAGATGCCGAACGATCGACGCCTAATAGTTTGTAATAATCGTCTGTTTGAGCCATAAATTTCTAGTTGTATATGGGGCAGTATAACGCCCCCAGTTACGGGTATCCTGTACGTACTTTCTATGCCAAATGTTCATCAACATCAGGAAGGCACAATGTCGATCGGAGACCATTTAGAAGAACTCCGTTCTCGGATAATTTTGTGCCTTATACCGCCAATTCCGTTGGCAGTTTTGTTCTTTCTTGTCGCAGATTCAATCGTGCGCTGGTTTCTTGTCCCTCTGTATGATGTTCTTGAAAAACATGGCCTTCCGACTCAAGTCCAAGTTCTAAGTCCACCAGAGTTTTTGATTGCAGAAATGAAGATTGCGTTCGGTGCAGCAATCCTAACAGCAGGGCCTTGGATTTTGTATCAGCTTTGGAGATTTGTTTCGCCAGGGCTACACCACCATGAACGGCGATTTGTCTATTTCCTAATCCCGTTCAGTACATTGCTTGGTATTCTCGGATTGGCCCTCATGTATTTTTTCATGCTTCCAGTCATTCTTGACTTTATGGTCACGCTTGCAGGTCATGTTGAGATGCAGCAAACAGTCATCGCAATCGGTGAGAGTGTTTCAAATCTGACGATTCCTTTGCTTCAAGCACAACCTGAAGTCGCCGCGGCTGGAGATATGTGGATAAAAATGCCTGAGGGATTATTAACAATTGCTGTTGAGACTGAAACACAAGATGCCCTACGAACAATCACGTTGCCAATGAGCCAGGGCTCTTTAATCTCACAACAATTTCAACTTAGCAGTTACCTTGGATTTGTCATTATTCTGATGTTTGCGATTGCAATTGCATTTCAACTTCCAATTGTCATGCTCCTCCTTGGCTGGATTGGTGCTGTGACACCTGACTGGTTACGCAGCAATCGTAAGTACGCATTGTTAATCCTCGCCATCGTTTCAGCAATCATCACTCCTCAAGATGTCATTTCAATGTTGATGATGCTATTGCCACTCTATCTTTTATACGAACTAGGTATTCAACTTATCGTCTGGATTCCGATGAACAAAATCGCTGGGAACAAAGATGCTAAGTGATGAAGAGATGATGCT
>CAZVAE010000231.1:0-2707 GCA_964624985.1 uncultured Isosphaeraceae bacterium
GTTTTCAACTTTATCAACGAAACCATCTGCGAGTTCAGAGATGTGGCACATACCATCAGTTCCGGGTGCGATTTCAATGAACGCACCGAAGTCTCGTGTTGAGACGACCTTGCCTTCAAAGACGCTTCCGACTTTAATCTCTGCAGCAATCGCTTCAACTGCTGCTTTTGCGGATTCTGCTGAAGCCATATCCACTGAACTAATAAAGACGATGCCATCATCGTTGATGTCAACGTTTGCACCTGTATCTTCTGTAATCTGGCGAATTGTTTTTCCGCCAGGACCAATCAACTTGCCAATTTTTTCTGGGTCAATTGGAACGGTCAGCATTCGAGGTGCCCATTCAGACATTTCTTCACGTGGGGCAGGAATCACACCTTCCATTTGATCGATGATGTCACAACGTCCTTTGCGTGCCATTTCGAAAATGGTTTCTAATTCATCCATTAACAGCCCTCGAGCTTTCAAGTCAAGTTGAACACCGGTGATACCAGTTTTTGTGCCGCACACTTTGAAGTCCATATCACCGAAGAAATCTTCTTCACCGATAATGTCCATTACACGAATCACTGTACCTTCATCGTTACTAAAACGACCAACACTAATGCCAGCGCATGTGTTTTGGATTGGAACACCAGCATCCATAAGTGCTAAGCACCCACCACACACACTTGCCATTGAAGACGATCCGTTTGATTCAGTGATATCACTGACCAAACGAATTGTGTATGGGAAATCTTCAACGTCCGGAAGAATTCCAAGAAGTGATCGTTCAGCGAGTGCTCCGTGACCAATCTCTCGACGCCCTGGGCCCATGATTCGACCCGCTTCACCAACACAGAATGGTGGGAAGTTGTAATGAAGGTAGAACTTCTTCGCATATTCTGGCATGAGGCCGTCGACGATTTGTTCATCTCGACCTGTTCCGAGCGTACACGTCACGAGTGATTGTGTTTCACCGCGTTGGAAGAACGCTGAACCGTGCGTACGGGGGAAAATCTTTGTTTCCATTTCCAAATCACGGATTTGATTGAAATCTCGACCATCGGCTCGGATGCTTTCATCCACAATGAGTTTTCGGGTTGATTTCTTTTCTAATGTACGAAACGCTTCTTTGGCTTCTCGTTGCGTTTTTTCTGCAGCCATGTGTTCGCTATACGAACAATTTTCTGGAATCGCGAAATGTTCATCAATCATTGATGTTCGAAGTGCGTTGACAGCTTCGCTTCTGTCTGCTTTTCCAGGAATACGACGAGCCTCTAACATTTTCTCGCCAACTAAATCTTTAACTTTCGCCATGACTTCATCGGACGGAAGTGAAAGGTCGCCTAGTCGCTTCTCGGTTGTACCCGCTTTTTCCATCAGTTCATTTTGGAGTTCAAGAATTGGCTTAATGCCTTCCTCGTATCCAAACTTGATCGCACCCATCACACCAGCTTCATCAACTTGAGCTGCACCAATTTCAATCATATTGACACCGTCTTTGTGTCCAGAAAGAACAAGGTCTAAATCAGAATATTGCATTTGAGTGTGTGTTGGATTGAGAACGTATGTTTCGCCTTCATCTGTCACGATTCGTCCTACTCGAACTGTCGCAACTGGTCCTTCAAAGGGCGCATCAGTTAGACAAAGTGCTGCCGATGCTGCTGTACAAGCAAGGACATCCGCATCGTTTTCACCATCATGGCTCATTACCCATGCTTGAAGTTGACATTCGTCAATGTAACCATCAGGGAATAATGGACGGATTGGCCGATCCATTAATCGCATTGTTAAAATTTCTTTTTCGTTTGGTGCGCCTTCACGCTTTCGAAAGCCACCAGGGAATTTACCAGCAGCGCTTGTACGCTCTCGGTAATCGCATTGAAGTGGGAAAAAGTCTAACCCAGGTCTTGGGTCTGAACGCATTGCCGTGCACATCACGACAGTGTCTGCGTATGAAGCGATGACTGCACCGCTTGCTTGTTTGGCTACTTGGCCAGTTTCAAATCGCATCATGCGATTGCCAATTTCCCGTTCTACTATTATTTTTGTACTCATCACAGTACTCCTCTTGTTTGGCAGTTCCCCGCACACGTTTCTTCCTGCGATTTAAGAGGCAGAAGATGAGGGATAGGGCTATGACTATCGCTCATCCACTGCCACCGACATTTCGAAGGTGTATGTGGACTGCAGATCCGTTAGGGATTGCTTATTTACGCAATCCTAGTTTCTTAATTGTGTTTTGATATTCTTCTCGATTTGTACGAGCAAGATATTTCAACAAACGATTTCGCTTCCCAACCATGAGAATCAAACCGCGTCTTGAGTGGTTGTCATGCTTATGGCTTTGAAGGTGTTCGTTTAACTCTTGAATTCGTCCGGTTAATGAAGCAATTTGTACTTCTGGAGAGCCACAATCGCTCTCGTGTCGTTTAAAATCTGTCTTTTCAATCGTCATTGTCATTTTTTTCCTCAACTTATTTGAATCGACTAGTTTACCAGAAGTAACACCCTTTTTCTACCAGAATACAGATATTCGCGACAACCCCTCTTATGACACTAAAAATCCTTATTGCTGACAAACTTGCACCCGAAGGCGCAACGTATCTTCGCTCTCAAAATGGCGTCGAAGTTATTGAAAACACAGAACTTACAGATGATTCTCTTGTTGCTGCAATTTCAGATGTAGACGGAGTCATTGTTCGATCTGCTGTTAAATTACCAC
>CAZVAE010000232.1:0-2703 GCA_964624985.1 uncultured Isosphaeraceae bacterium
ATAACTTTTTGATGAGGGATGCTTCACTGTATCTTGAAGGTGGAGAAGAGAATGTCTGTTTTGGTGATATATCAAATGGGAAGAGGGGATTACCCACTGCCAATTCGGGGAGATTCTGCTCTGAATCAGAACTTGGAACACCACTCGCTTTGTAAAAACCATCGAATGAGAGTGTACGACCCGATACTTTAAATAGAGCTCCTGTTGGTTGATCATCTCTTTCAAAATAAAATTCGGTTCTGTGCCATTTTGCTGGCGTCATCTGACAAGCTACAAACCGAGCCCATATAAGACCGTATAGTTTTCGTTGGTCCTCATCGAGTGACGCTGGCAACGTGTCTGGATGTCGACCAGCGTCTGTAGGGCGAATCGCCTCATGCGCTTCTTGCGCAGATTCATTCGAGGAAGTATAGAACTTGGGTTTTTCAGGTAAGTACGGATCACCAAATTTGTTACCGATGTATGTACGAACCTGTTGGATAGCATCCATTGAGAGATGCGTGGAATCCGTACGCATGTATGTAATCAATCCAACTTGTCCCTCGCCTTTAATACGAACACCTTCATAGAGTGCCTGTGCTGCACGCATTGTTCTTTTTGCACCAAAACCAAGAACTGTGGAGGCTGATGCTTGTAAGGAAGATGTGATAAAGGGAGCGGGTGGTCGCACTGTATTATCTTTTTGTTCAATATCTTTGATGATGTACCTAACATCAACATCAATATCACCCGTCAGGGTCATTTTATGTTTCGCAGGGCCCTTCCCATGCTCATCATCTTCTACAAGAAGTGTAGGATTAACTAGACCCACTGCATTTGCAACAGCAAGTAATTTTTCTTTATGAGTATCTAGACCATCTGTGCAATCTGCGGGTCGAAAAAGTTTACATGGTTCTCCCCCAATTTCAACGAGTGACCCCTCAATAGATTGATGTTCTGCTAAAAAGGCATTCATCTTTTTGCGGGTGGGTGGCTTCCCTTTTTCATCTTTTGTTTCGAGGAACGTTTTCCATTTTTCTTGAAGCGATTCAGTTGTGTTCGCATCGAGTGAAAATCTCCCAATGACATTCCATGTTTCATCAGGAATATGTGCTTCGATTTCTTTTTCGCGTTCGACAATGATTCTCACTGCAACCGATTGCACTCTGCCTGCACTAAGACCGCCAGCGACTCTTTTCCATAGGAGTGGTGAAACTTGATACCCAACAATGCGGTCAAGAATTCGCCGTGCTTGCTGAGCATTGACAAAGTCCATATTGATTGGGTGAGGATGATCAAACGCCTCTTCTATTTGTTTTTTTGTAATCGCGTTAAAGATTACACGTTTTGCTTTTGATGGTTGGACATCTAAGAGTTCAGCAAGGTGCCAAGCGATAGCTTCTCCTTCGCGGTCAAGGTCACTCGCAAACCAAACATCCTTTGCAACTTTTGCAGCTTTTTTCAACTCTGATACGAGCGTGCCTTTTCCCTTTAAGACATCGTACGTTGGCTTGAAATCATGTTCGAGATCAACACCAGGGACGGGTTGTTTTTCACCCTTTGGTGAACGTGCGGGTAAATCTCGAACATGTCCAACAGATGAGGTGACGGCATACTCCTCACCAAGGTATCTATTTATGGTCCTTGCTTTGGCTGGCGATTCGACAATGACAAGATGCTTCCCAGTGGCATCTGGGACAGCTTGTTTTTTCTTTGGCGTTTTCTTCTTTGTTGTTTTTTTCTTAGCCAAAATAGGGTTCCAATCTTACGTTTAACTGTTCTTCATACGCCGTCACCATCGGCATAGTGAACACGTTGCCATGCAGATTCGCTGAGCATTGAAACGACTTTTTTCAGTTTGTCAAGGCGAAAACATCTATATAACGTTTTTTAAGCATCTCTCAAGATGTGCATAAGTGCCTCATTTGCAGCAAGTTGCGCACCATTTTCGCCTATTTCAATAAAGTGCGAGTTTGGGATTGCTTGGAAGCGTCTTAGCCAAGTGCGTTGTTGTTTTGCATACCGACGTGTGAGAATTTTTACCCGCTCTTTTGCTTCATCAAGAGTGCATTCTCCCCTGAAATACGCAAAGAGCTGTTTGTAGCCAAGGGCTTCGGATGCCTGCTGACCAAGATGGCCGAAGAGCCTCATTGCCTCCGCCTCAAGCCCCTCATTAAACATCTTCTTGACTCGAGCATTAATCCTTTGGTTTATCAATTTTACAGGCCACGATAAGCCAATGAGAGTCGCATCTTTTCGTGGCATAGGACCCTGCCATTGCGATTGAATAGACGAAAGCGGAGCCCCAGTTGCTTCGCATACTTCTATTGCTCGAATGAGTCTTCGTTTGTCATTGATATGAATACGATCTGCTGCTACTGGGTCTAATGCTTTTAGCCGTGTTTGCAGGACGACATTTGATTCTTCTTCTAATTCCGCTCTTTTTTCTTCGTTTCGGCTAGGACCATCAAAGATTCCAAAGAGCAATGACTGCACGTATAAATTCGTACCGCCTACAACAATTGGCCACTTTTCTCGACTTCTAATGTCGGCAATTGCAACTTCTGCCTTCTCGAGCCAACGTTCAACGGTAAATCCATCTTCTGTAGGATCGGCGATGTCGATCAAATGATGTACGGCTTGCTTTTGCTCATCAATTGTAGGCTTTGCTGTGCCTATATCCATTCCTTTGTACACTTGCATAGAATCAGCGATAATGCACTC
>CAZVAE010000233.1:0-2661 GCA_964624985.1 uncultured Isosphaeraceae bacterium
CCTCTCATATGATTTCGGTTTCTTTCTTTGTGCTGTTTCCAATTCATACAACGCCCATGTTTGCTCGAATTGTTTGCAGTTTTGGATTTGTCTGCTGTACATGACCTCGAGCATTCGTGGTTCGGGTTTCGTTTCGAGTGCTAAGAGTAGACGATCCCAGTTTGTTTGATAAGCGCGAAGGTTGTCACCTTGCAATTCGAGTGCGACCCATGCTTCCATGTCATCAATGTACTGCTCTGTGCTGGATCGACTTAACTCTTGCAGGATTAACCAATACATTTGCCTACCGTTCAACATACTGCCTTCATTTATCGTTTTCTCTTCAATCAGTTCAACTTGACGCCTGAATTCTCCATGGAGTATATCCATAAAACCTGTTGCCATTTTTGAACTGAGTGTATCAAATCCTTGATCGTCGGCCAATTCCTCCAATGTTTTTGCTTTTTCTGCTTGTGTGATCCATGAAAAAGCTTCCTTTGGCCTACCTGATGCTCCTGCTATCCGTTTCTTCGTGTTTATTTTCCAGCCTCGGATCTTCGTTTGTATCGGAAGTCCCTGGAACTTCACCTCATCGGATTCTCTGATTTTATTGTTGTTACCTCCACTATCTTGAGTGGTTGTCGGGGGTGCTGGAGCTTGGTTTGTTTGGTTTGACGGTGCTGACTGTTCGGTTGTTTGCTCAGAGTTTCCTCCGGCTCTAAATTGACCGGTTTGAACGACTTCTGGGCTTGCTTCCGTCTCAGAGACCATTTCAGGTGGGTCATCTGCTTCTGGATCCCATTCTTCTTCCCATTCCTCATTCCATTCGTCCGAAGTTTCGCCTGTTTGACTCCTTGGAGTGTTGATTGGTACTGGTTCTGGTTGTTGCAACGAATTTACATTCGGCATTTGTTGAGGTTGGGATTGGACTTGTTGTTGCAGCATGGTGATTTGTTGCTGCATGGCCGCAAATTCTGATTGATATCGCTTCTCTTTCATTTCTGCCTGACTTTCATGTGCTCCAATGCGCTCTGTCATCATGTTTTTGATTTGCACTGATTCTTGGATTGCATTCCAAGTTTCTTTTTGCGAGCTGTGGCAATCGTGCATTGCTTGTGCTTCATATTTTGCCACTTTATCATTTGCTATTTGCATGTACGAAGCAATTTCTTCGTTTGCTTTGTTTCGAGCTTCATTCATACACTCTTGTAGTGGGAGTGTGTTGCCTTGTGATTGAAGCTCCATTGATTGATCGAGTTCATTATGCATGCTCCTGATGACCATTTGATAATGTGTTTGCATTTCTCTTGTATCCTCGATCTTCAACTGTGCATGCATGTCGGCGTTCGCCAATGCTTTCTTAAGCTCTTGCAACTCAAGATCTTTTTGCATTATATTGCCTTCGGCTGATTGCCACATGTCATGCAAGTGTTTCGCTGCCTGCTGCTCAACTTGTATCTTTTGCTCATATTGACCTTGAACGGCAAGCTGTGCTTCATGACGTAGAGCATCCTGTTGCTGGAAGTGTGAATCACTTGCTTCCTGCATTAGGATTTGTTTTTGTTGCCCCAAAGCTTGGTTTGCCTCCTCTTCAAGTTGCCTATGCTTTTGAGCGGCGGTTTGAGCTTGAAGAGTTAGGCGTTGCTGGGCCCTCTGAATCGTTGCGCGTTGATCCTGTATCTCCCCGTTGGCTTCGAGTTTCGTTTGAGCGACTTCTACGCTCGCAATGTCCCTTGCTCGTATTTCAAAATCTCGTGCATACTGTTCAAAGCCTTGCCTTTGACCAGCAATTTGTTGGTGTGCACGTTGATTTACGTCAGAGAGTCGTTGCCGAAGATTTTGGATTTCGGAACTCATCTCTTGTTTGATAGGGGTCAATTGAATGGGTTGCCCCTGGATGACACTGCGATTTGGACCAAACGAACATGACTCTTGTGATCGGGGTGATATTGACGTGTTTTGAACAGGACCATACGCAACGGTTTGCACCGTGCATTGATATATATTTCCACGGTGATCGATTCCATGTGTGTTTGGCAACTCGTTCCCGAGTGCAATCCCTATTGTTGATTCTGGAATGCTGGATCCAACTGCAGGTGCTTGCGCACTGCTATTGTCAATGCTCATTACCCTTTTATTTGGGGCTGCACGTTGACTGCTCTCTGCGGTTGATCCATGCTGAACACACATGTCGACAACTGGGTCGAGGAGGGCACCGGCGGGCTGCGCCATTGCGCTATGTAGGCTCATAACCTGTAGATCCTACAATCCCCTAATACTGGAATACTAAGGGTGCGGGATGTCCGTGCTATAGTGCGAAGCCCTTTTCTAAGAGACTAAGTCACTTGAGTTCATAGCTGCAGAGTAATCACACTGTTAAGCTAAGGAGAATATTATAGGGAGTATAGAGTGTATTCTACACCCCCCGCGCTGGGCACTAGTGCGGCATCAGGTGGCTCTGGTGGCCAGCGTCCCTACCTACCTTACTCACTCCGAAGGGCTGATGAAACACTGGGTTGCAATGAAACCGTAGATTATGAGAAAGGCAAGTAGCGACGCTTTTCAGCGTGCAATAGTGTCCGGCTGTTCCTTGCTGGCACCTTACAACGTTTCAGGAGGGAGACACGGGGTTACTTCAGATCTGAATTATGCTAGAATCTCCGGAGATTCATGAATAACCCG
>CAZVAE010000234.1:0-2659 GCA_964624985.1 uncultured Isosphaeraceae bacterium
CAAGAATGGTTTGCATTCCATTTGGTGGACCAAGTGAACCAACGTACAACGCTTCCGTACGCTCGGTAGATGTTGGCTCCAACTTTGGAAACATCTCCATGTCAACACCGTTTGGAATCCAGTCAATAGTATCCGATTTTGTTCCGTATTTTGAAAGGTAATTACCTGCTTGTGGTAACAAAGAAATAACTCTTGCAGCCCTGCTTATTACCCGCTCTTCTAGTTTGTAAAGATGGCGTACGATAGGGTGTTTCGGAGATACTCCCGCCACTTCAACGAGTGAAAGTGGCCAAATGTCTCTGACTTCTACAATAAACGGTACGTTAAATCTCTGTGCAAGCATTGCTGCCGCATTTGCGGCATGCAGACTTGGGGAGGATCCAATAATCACATCTGGTTTTTGTCGATTGCCGATCCAATTTCCCGCTACAACTTTTTTCCCAAATGCCCGCATCCGAAGCAATTTCCCGATGCCTCGAGGTCCGCGCCAGCCAACTGGAATTTGCACAAAGTCAAATTCGCTACTTTCTTCGCATGTATCTACGGGTTCCACCTCTCGCCTCGTCATGTAATTAGTAGACGAAGCCACAATTGTGGTGGTACACCCTTGTTTGGCGAGCGCTCGTGCTATTTGTGCATGCCGGCCGCCACCAGGCTGCGATAAGGGTAGTGCGAACTGGTTTATCCACCAGATGTTGAGTTGCTTGGTTTCTTGTGCCATTAACTTTGGGTAGAATACCCGCAAGAGGGTCCTTAGAAACAAGAAAACAACCATTATTACTTCACAGTGCGCACAATTGAATACTCAGGAAAAGACTCCGAAAAAGAAGCGTGTTGTTATGCTTTTGATGAACCCCTGCACGCACGACACGCGGGTTATGAAGGAGGCGACTTCGCTCACCAAAAATGGCTACGAGGTGCATATTGTCGCCCTCATGAAGCCGAATCTTAAAGCAGTAGAAATCATAGATGGTGTCACAATCCACAGAGTGAAGCCGGCATTTGTTCGACTCTGGTGTGTTTGCCGAGTTCTACCAATGCTTCTAGTACGGTTTGGGGAAATTCCAAACACAGCAATGCGAAAACGCGGAGGAAACAAATCAAGAGTTAGAAATCTGATCGGGTTTGTGCGAAATATCTTTGTTGGATTTTTTCGGCGTATTGGAATAATACTGTTCTTTCTGTTTATAGTTCCAGTGTGGGGTTTTGCTCGATTGCTTACCTTTTTTTTCAAGATTAAAGGTGACAAAATTAATGGCCGCGAACCGTTGCTTGTAGTACGACTCTCTGAAAAAAGTATCGGTGAATTAAAGCATGTAGTTGGACCTATCTTACTTAGGGTGATAGGTATTACACGTGCGTACAGATTACTTCTGGGCACTCTTCCATACTCATTTCGACTTCATTCCATTAATTTTGATTTGTGCGAAAGAGCGCTCCTACTTAAACCAGACATCATTCAATCCCACGATTGCAACACCATTCTTGGCGGAGCGATGATAAAGAAAAAGTTAGGCATTCCCCTTGTCTACGACTCGCACGAACTCTACCTTGAACGAAATATCGGCACCCGTTCTCGTTGGTGGGACAAAAAACAGTGGTCGCCCATCGAAAAGAAATGTATTAAAAAGTGCGATGTTGTGATTACCGTTTCACAAGGTATCGTTGAACATCTGAATAAACAATATGGTCGCGATGATGTTGTACTTGTGCGCAACGTTCAACCCTACCACGAACCACCAAAAAGAAATAACTTGCTCCGAACCGAGTTAGGGATTCCTGATGGTAAAAAAATTGGACTTTACATCGGAGCCATCACGTTTAATCGTGGTGTTGAAGAACTCATAGATGCTGCCACCAAACTTCAAAATGCAGCCATAGTCATCATGGGTCCAGCAATTAACCCACATTACGTAGATGAACTAAGGGCGCGGGCTGAGAAAATTGGCATCTTGGGCACTGCCATTTTCTTTCGTGGAGCTGTTGCATCTTCCAAAGTCCTTGAATATGTCGCATCTGCAGACATAGGCGTTGTGCCAACGCA
Organism: uncultured Isosphaeraceae bacterium; assembly: GCA_964624985.1. Lineage (GTDB taxonomy): Bacteria > Planctomycetota > Phycisphaerae > Phycisphaerales > SM1A02. Next base: position 2,045 of record CAZVAE010000234.1, read on the forward strand.
GGCGTGCTGCCTAAGTTATGAGTTTGAATCGAGCAATAAAATATTCCACTGCGTGATGGCGGGCGTTCCGCTTGCGATGAGTAATCACATCGAAAAAAGAATTCTCCAAGAAACATACGGCATCGGTGTCCTGTTCGATGAAACAAACCCAAAAGATATTGCCAAAGTCATCGACGACTTCGTGATTGATGAAACCCAAATGGAAACTTGTGCAAACAACTGCCTAGCCGCTGCCAAAGAACTCTGTTGGGAAAACGAAGAGAAAAAACTATTATTTGCTTTCTTGGAACTAAATAAGAAAATTACTGGAGGAAACGTTGGTCGCGGTTGAGCGATCGCTAGGGCGGGGGAAATGAAAAGTAAGTTTTCTTTTTTAACGAGTACAGCCATAAATTCTTAATTTTATTGTATTGTCAATCAGGGCCAACCGACCAGTCGTGGTGATCCGCGTGGGCTTGGTAGGCAGATAAATTCGCTGCTTGATCGCGGACCGAACGGATCATTGATTCGGTCCACTTGACCCGATTGCGTGAACGGGAAGGTTCTTGCCGAACGATTGATTGACCTGCCCCCATTAGTTGTACCAGTTCGTATGTTAGTCAATTGACTCCAATC
>CAZVAE010000235.1:0-1550 GCA_964624985.1 uncultured Isosphaeraceae bacterium
TATTCAGATTGATATCTCACCTGAACGCATAGGTCGAAGGTGCGATGTGTCAATCGGTGCTGTTGGGCATGTCCGTTCTTCAGTCGATGCACTCTTACCGCTTCTTCAACAAAAAACCGACAAGAATCACTTAGAACAAATTCAAAAGAAGAGGGAAAGCTATGAAGCGACAATGAAAAAGAAGGGGGTCACCAAAGGGAAGAAGCCGCCTATTCGACCGCAAGCGGTCGCTCGTTCATTGTGTAGGCATGCGTCTGATTCAGCAATTTTTACAGCGGACACCGGTGAACCACCCGTGTGGATGGCTCGCCATATTCACATGAAAGGCACTCGCGATTTCCTAATGTCTTTCAATCACGCATCAATGGCGAACGCAATGCCTCAAGCACTCGGTGCGCAAGCTCTTGATACTTCAAGGCAAGTGATTGCGCTGTGTGGCGACGGTGGATTTACAATGCTCATGGGTGACTTTATCACTGCTGTCACGTACAACTTGCCAATCAAGTGTGTCATCTTTAACAACAGCAAACTGGGTCTTGTGAAAATGGAAATGGAATCGATGGGATATGCAGATTGGGGAATTGACTTGAAGAATCCAAATTTTGCAGATTGTGGTATTGCAATGGGCGGGCAGGGCATTCGAATTGAGAATCCTGCTGACTTGGATGATGGCATAAAGAAAGCACTTGAAATGGATGGGCCAGTTGTCGTCGATGTTGTCACCGATCCCAACGAACTCACCATGCCACCTGAGCTCATGCCTGCAAGGGCGTGGGGTTTTGCAATCTCAAAGATTAAGGAACTCGCAGTTTCTTCAAGTGTATAGTCCACACTTTGTTATACGAGATCTTAGCTTGAACAAGCGAGTACGAAAAGTTAAGCAGGACTTGGCATAACATCGCCTGATGTAGATGCATCATCTGGCTTGTCTTCAGTTTTTACTTCACCTGAATCCTGCGTACCCACATTCGCTTCTTGTTCGAGTAAACCACTTACAGATGGTCTGGAGATCGTCTCGCCTCGCATGAGTGCTTCTAACTCATCAGATTGCAAGGTTTCATATTCAAGTAGCGCTTCAGAAATTGTCACTACGAGCTCCCAGTTTTCATCAAGAATGCGTTCGGCATCTGCGAATGCAGAATCGATAAGACGTTTCACTTCCTCATCAATGATTCGAGCAGTGTCTGGCGAATAATCTCGGTCTGCGAAGATTGCTTCTCGATTTGGATCAGGTGAATATTGGACAAAACCAAGGCGGTCAGACATACCCCAATCCAACACCATGTGACGTGCATAACTTGTTGCCATTTGAATGTCCATTGAAGCGCCACTGGAAATGTCATTCGTTTTGCGGCGTTCGGCAATTCGACCACCACACAGCACCCGCATAGACGCCTCTAGGTATTTACGATTGTAAAAATAACGGTCCTTCTCAGGCAAACTAAAGGTTGCTCCACCTGACTGGCCTCTTGGAATAATCGTAACCTTGTGCACTGGATCTGCGTGTGGCAGGATAAGTTGCACGACGGCATGTCCTGCCGCTCCTCCAC
>CAZVAE010000235.1:1560-2656 GCA_964624985.1 uncultured Isosphaeraceae bacterium
GCCCTGGGGGGAGCGAACGCAGAACTGTTGAGGCTGAACCAACTCCTGCTCACGTCGCTCAAGTTCTTGAACCTTGCGGCTCTTGTTTGCTCTTCCCCATCGGATTTTGTCTCTTGCTTCATCTAAATCAAGTTGATCAACAAAATCTTTATCAGCGAGGGTTGCAATGATTGCGGCTTCATTGATAAGCGCTTCAAGATCAGCTCCCGAGAACATTGGCGTCCCTCTAGCTACTCTGGCAAGATCTACACTTGGAGCGAGTTTAATTTTCTTTGCATGGACGTTCAAAATGGCTTGTCGCCCCTCAACATCTGGAAGTGGCACGTGGACCTGCCTATCAAAACGACCAGGTCGAGTTAGCGCTGGGTCAAGAACATCCGCTCTATTTGTTGCAGCCATGACGATGACTTGATCACTGAGTTCAAAACCATCCATCTCAACTAAAATTGCGTTCAATGTTTGCTCTCGTTCATCATGCCCGCCACTTGAAAAACCACTGCCTCGTTTGCGACCGACAGCATCGATTTCATCTAGAAAAATGATGCAAGGGGATGCTTCTTTTGCTTGCTTAAACAAATCCCGAACTCGGCTTGCGCCAACACCGACAAACATTTCAACGAAGTCAGAACCAGAAATTGTAAAGAACGGTACATCTGCTTCACCTGCAATGGCTTTAGCGAGCAATGTTTTGCCGCAACCTGGTGAACCCACAAGAAGGATACCCCTAGGAATACGACCACCAAGTCTGGCAAACTTCTTAGGGTTTTTGAGAAACTCAATGATTTCGTGGACTTCGGCCTTCGCTTCTTCAACCCCAGCGACATCATCGAATGTCACTTTATTACTGTCTTTATTTGCAAGGCGGTGTTTGGATTTACCAAAGTTGCCAAGCATGCCTCCTGCACCGCCTGCTCGAGCAGAGCGTGAGATGAAGAAAAAGATAAGGAAAAGAATAAGAAGCATTGGCGCCCAGCCAATGAGTAACTGCATAAACAGCCCACTTCCAATGTCGGTCGCGTGATCAATATTCGCTTCGTTGAGTTGCTTTAGATACCATTGTTGACTTTGTTCTCCATACGGGAAGTAGACCAATGTG
>CAZVAE010000236.1:0-2581 GCA_964624985.1 uncultured Isosphaeraceae bacterium
GTGAGATTGCGGGAAAACTTTCGATTCAAGAAGGTGCAAAATATTTAGAACGTCCACAAGGAGGTCGAGGTATTCTTCTTGGCGGAGTCCCTGGTGTTGATGTAGGCAAAGTCCTAGTCCTGGGCGGTGGTATTGTTGGAACATGTGCAGCGAGAGTCGCAGCAGGTATGGGAGCAGACGTTGTAATTGTAGATATCAACATTGATCGGATGCGACAGTTAGGTGAGTTCATGCCTGAAAACTGTCGCACAATTTATTCTGACCCTGAAGCGATTCGCTCACATCTAGAATGGGCTGATTTGGTCATTGGTGCGGTGTTGATTCCAGGTGCAAAGGCTCCAAGTTTGATTCGTGAAGAAGATCTTTCACTGATGAAACATGGTTCTGTGATTGTTGATGTCGCAATTGATCAGGGCGGATGTGTAGAAACTGCGAAAGTAACAACACATAGTGATCCAATCTACACCGTTTCGAATGTTGTACATTATTGCGTTGGTAATATGCCTGGTGCTGTAGCAAGGACTGCAACTCAAGCACTGACCAATGCAACGATGCCATGGGTCAGTAAGCTTGCTGCAACAACAGCTGATACCCTCGCCAAAAGTGACCATCACTTTGCTAACGCAATCAACACAAATCGAGGCGTGCTTACAAACCAACCTGTTGCAGAAGCGCATGACCTTCCATTTGAACCGCTTTCGGTCTAATGATGCAAACCTATTTTGACAACGCAGCAACTTCGTTTCCAAAACCTGATTCTGTTCTTGAAGCGATTGTCGAGTATCAAACGAATAGTGGAGCAAGCCCTGGACGTGGGGCATATGCAAGTGCAAGCAGTGCGTCAGACATGTTGGAACATTGCAGGTCATTGCTCATCGAACTCGCCCACGCGCCAATACAAACAAATTGCATCTTCACATTGAACTGTAGTGAGGCCCTAAACCTTGCGATCCTTGGCATCGCAAGGAATCACCTCGATGCAAAACGTAAGGTACACATCGTCACAACTGCGATGGATCATAACTCAGTCCTTCGACCTCTAGAAGCACTAAAAGAATATGGAGTGTCCGTTACCATTGTCCCTGCTGACAAAAAAAGTGGCAGAGTAGACCCAACGATGGTTGCACGTGCAATCACACCAGACACTCGTCTAGTTGCAGTCGCCCATGGTTCAAATGTGACAGGTACTGTTCAAGACATCGGGAAGATTGGACAGTTATGTGGCGACGTCCCCTTCCTCGTTGATGCAGCTCAAACATTTGGTCATTTTCCAATCAACATGCAATCGATGAAGATTAATTTACTCGCATTCCCAGGGCACAAAGGACTTTTAGGGCCACTCGGAACCGGAGGTCTCATCATGTCCTCTGGTATGGAGCGGTACTTGACTCCAATTCGGTATGGTGGAACGGGCAGTAAAAGTGAATCTCCTATTCAACCTCAAATCCTTCCGGATAAATATGAGTCAGGGTCGCATAACATGGTTGGACTCGCCGGGCTATGTGCAGGCGTAGAATGGGTTCTGTCGCGTGGGGTTGAATCACTACATCGCCATGAAACTGCGCTTTGTGAACAATTTATAGATGAACTTGCAAACTATGACGTTCAAATCATCGGACCTCAAACAAGTGAGCAACGCTGTGGTGTTTTTTGCCGTGATTTTGGAGAGAATCCCCCCGCCATTGCGAACACTCGTGAAGCACAATATGGAATACAAACGAGAGCTGGACTGCATTGCGCACCTTTTGCACATGAAACAATGGGAACGAGTGAATGCGGGGGAACCGTACGCATCTCTTTTGGACCATTTCACTCACCCGAAGATGTTACATTCCTTACTCAATCAATTAACCACGCAACAGAAAAGGTACTGCTATGAAATCACTCATTACCCAAAGGCTTGATGATGCATGCGTCGTCATCGAATCATTACGAAGTGAAATAGACTCTATTGCAACAATCGCTTCGGTCATTATTGACCGCATCAGTGAGGGCGGAACAATCATGGCTGCCGGGAATGGTGGCTCTTCTGCTCAAGCAATGCACTTTTGCGAAGAACTTACAGGAAGATATAGAGAAACGAGGCCAGCGTTACCCGCTCTTTGCCTCTGCTCAGATGCTGCAGCGATGACATGTATTGCAAATGATTTCGGATGGGCTAATGTTTTTAAACGACAGATTGAAGCACATGCCTCAATTATCGTAGAAGGCGATGAACATGCGATTTGCAACGATGTACTACTCGTCTTTTCAACTTCTGGAAATAGTGGGAACATCATTGAGGCGCTTGAATGCGCGAATGAACTTGGAATGGCAACGATTGGATTGCTAGGAAATTGCGGAGGCGACGCTGCACCACTATGCGACTATTCCATCATTGTTGATGCGGGTGATAGCGCTACCATTCAAGATGGTCATCAAGTCATTTTGCATGTACTTTGTGAGATTGTAGAGTCGTGGATTCTTGAAGAAACTTCAGAAGTGCTAGAAGAGCAAGCGTAGGTTACCCTTCGCCACCTCCCCCTTCACCACCGCCTGCGCCACCATCTCTTGCCCCTGTAAATTTATATGGTGGCGGCAA
>CAZVAE010000237.1:0-2550 GCA_964624985.1 uncultured Isosphaeraceae bacterium
CTTCGACGATCAGCTACTTCGAGTTCATGACCCCGCCTCTCTAACTCGAGATAGATTTCTTCATCAAATCCTGGTTCAATTGCCACTTTCTTTCCACCAATCAATTTCCATCGAGGTGCATCAAGTGCTGCTTGAGGATTTTGATTCGCAAAGACCATTCGACATATGACCTGCAAATGCCCTTGTGGCTGCATAGGTCCACCCATCACTCCGAAGGGTGTTCGCAAATCACCTTGCACTAAAAAACCAGGAATGATGGTATGAAATGGTCTCTTGTTTGGGCCAATTGCATTTGGGTGGTTCGGCTCCAGTGAGAATCCCCTTCCACGGTTTTGTAGTGCGATTCCAGTATTTGGTATGACTTGTCCTGATCCAAAACCCTCAAAGTTACTCTGAATGAAAGAGCATTGCATCCCTTGAGCATCACCAGTGGCAAGGTATACCGTGGAAGCATACCTCGGGATTACGCTTGCATCGATTAGAGTTGCAGTATCTTCAATAGTCGAATAGTGGTACTTGATTCTCGCATCCTCTAACAAATCTCCACACTCTCCAGAAACCTCGGGATCTGCTAAAAATGCATGCGCGTCTGCGAACGCTCGTTTCATTGCTTCAATTTGTAGATGCAACACTTCTGGCGAATTGCAATTCGATAGATTCAATTGAGATTCTTGAACAATTTTCATCGCGATTAATGCAGCGATCCCTTGTCCATTTGGTGGCAGTTCATAAAAATCTGCATCCCCTACTCGAACAGAAAGAGGTTTGACCCATGTAGATTGATGTGCTTCTAAATCTGACTTCCGAAGAAAACCTCCTGCACCTTTTGATGCTTCATCCATTTTCTGTGCAAGTTTCCCAGAATAAAATGACGTTCCTTTTGTATCTGCAATCTCTTGTAGCGTTGCTGCGTGATCTGGCAATGTAACTCGCTGCCCAACTTCAGGGGGTTGACCTTCAAACAAAAACGTATCACACCATGCTTCTTCGTTTCTGAAGCGGTCAGTACCAAACTTCCAGCGGTTTGCAGTTTGTGGAGAAACGAGGAAACCATCTTTAGCATATGAAACTGCTGGTTCAAACAACGTCGCAAAAGGAAGACGGCCAAATCGTTCATGCAGCATCACCCACCCTGATACTTGACCCGGCACTGTAACAGGCAACCATCCAACTGAAGGAATCTCGCCTTCGAGGGATGTTGGCATGAGAGCTGGCGATTTACCTGACGCATTCAATCCATGTATAGACTTGCCATCATGGACAATGGCAAATGCATCTCCTCCGATTCCATTGGCACATGGCTCAACAACTGTACACGCAATTGCCGTAGCCAATGCGGCATCAACCGCGTTCCCGCCGAGACGGATCATTTCTAATCCCGCTTGAGCAGCAAGTGGTTGTGATGCTGCGACTACATTTTTACCAAGTACTGGCTCTCGATTTGACGGGAATGGCAGTGTCCAATCAATCAAGAAACACGCTCAATCCATCCACCGCAAATCACTCTGGTGCCGTCATAACACACGACTGCCTGACCAGGTGCTCCCCCACGTTGTGGATCATCAAACTGTACTTCTATTGAATCTCCAACGCATCGAACTTTCCCATTAGCAGGTGGTGTGTTATACCTAATTTTTGCTGAACAAGGAATCCAATCTTCGCTTTCATCAATCAACCAATTCGTATCGGTTGCGAACACTGTGTGTGTATCAAGCAATTCCTCACCGCCAATAGTAACAGTGTTAAGAACAGGATCTTTCGCAACAACATATGCAGGCTCATGTAAAGCAATACCAAGACCCCGACGCTGACCAATTGTAAATTTTTGTTGCCCTTTATGTGTACCGATGACGTTTCCTTCTGCATCAAGCACTTCGCCTTCTTTTAAACTACCTGGCGCTCTTTTATCAATAAGGTTTGCGTAGTTGTCATCTGGAACAAAACAAATTTCCTGTGAATCTGGCTTGTTAAAAACCGGAAGTTCAAATTCTTTCGCAAGTTTTCTGACTTCACTTTTCTGCATATGACCAATTGGCAAAATCATTTCACGAATACGTTCGCGATTTGCACCAAAAAGCACATAACTTTGATCTTTAGAAACATCTGCCCCCATATGTAATTCCGTCCCATTTTTGATCTGAGCATGGTGTCCTGATGCAACGTAAGTGGCGCCGATTGATGCTGCATATTCATGAAGTTTGCCGAATTTCAACCAATCATTGCAGCGGACACATGGGTTCGGAGTTCGTCCTGCATTGTATTCATCTACAAAATAATCGATGATACGCCCAAAATCATCTTTAAAATCTAATGCATAGAAAGACATGCCCAATTTCGCACTTACGACTCTTGCATCATTTGCATCGTTGATTGAACAACAACCTTTATGTCCAATAGAAACCTCTTCGCTCAGTTCATCGCCCACGTTTCCTAGTCGCATGAAACAACCAACGACTTCATGCCCATCACGAGCGAGAAGAGCTGCAGCAACAGATGAATCTACCCCGCCAGACATTGCCATAAGAACTTTCGACATATGACGTAGTGTAG
>CAZVAE010000238.1:0-2540 GCA_964624985.1 uncultured Isosphaeraceae bacterium
AGCCAAGTAATGTTGAGAAGGCAACGGCATCCGTCACCATTATGAGGAAAATTGCTGATGCTTGTGCGGGATCCGCCCCAACTCTACGCATGATGAGAGGAATCGCTGCTCCTGTGAACGTCCCTACTCCCATCGAAACAACCATTGCACAAGCAGCAACAACTCCTAGTTTCGTCGCAAGTTCCCCATTTCCAAACAACCAAAGTAATGTTGCCACTGCTGCACCAATACACAACCCAGCAATTACGCCAACGATAAGTTCACGTCGAATAAGTGGAACAATTCTGTCTGGTCGCACTTCATCGAGTACGATTCCCCGAAGTGTCACTGCAAGTGCTTGGTGTCCCGCATTCCCCGCAAGCGCTGCAATGAGTGGCATAAAAACAGCTAAAAGTGCTATCTCTTTGATGAGAGATTCAAAGCCAAGAACAATATATGTTGCTGGTATCATCATGATTGCTGAAACAATGAGCCAAGGCATTCGCCCCCTCAGTTTTTCACCGAGGCCCGAATACACTGCCTCTCCTGCACCTGCTCCAACTGTTTTCTGGACATCCTCAGTTTGTTCTTCCTCAATAATGTCAATCACATCATCAACTGTAATTATTCCTAACAATCGATTCGACGAGTCTATTACGGGCAACATCTCATAACCATACCGATCAAATTCTCTTGCAACTTGTTCTCTATCCGTGCCGCTGTGAACTGCGGCTACTTTATGTTCCATCGAATCGTACACTGTTGCATTCGACAAGCCAATAAGAAGTGCGCGTAGGCTCACGATACCAACAAGTTGATCGAATGTATTGATAACCGGCAAATCTTGTACATGTTCTGGGAGCTCGCGTTCACGAAGAATGTCTACAACTTCTGAAATTGTGAATGATTCTAATAGAGATACAAAATCTGTTGTCATAATCCCTGCTGCAGATTCTTCTTCATAGTCGCAAAGTTGTCGAAGAGTACGAGAGGATGCTACCGGCATGCAGATAAAAAGTGGCTCTACATATGATGCATCAAGACCTCTTACAACTGAAACAGCATCGTCTGGTGCCATAATGGTGAGAAGCCTTGCTGCATACTCTTTTCGCTCATCATCAAAAAGATCTTCGATAATGGTGGCAGCAAGCGGGACTTCCATTTCAGAAAGTGCGTCCGCAGCTGCATAATCTTCCATAAGCTCAATGACTTCTGCTGCCTCAACATCATCCAAATCTTCAAGAGTGTCTGCTGCGTCAGCTGCTTTTTGTTTCGTAACAGCCGTCGCAAGAGCAGGAATGTCAATTGTGTGGGAAAGCAGGGATGCTACACGTTGATCTTCTGGTGATACAGATTCTGTAACTTCAACAATCGAATCGTCTCCATTCAAATTCTTATCCTTATCAACCATTACGAGCGATTGTATGGGAGCATCCAAGAATCTGTAGGTCGATGATGCGGATATTGAATAATAGGGAACACGAGTTTTTTCTCTGTCGTTCGGTCAAGTTCTCAACGCCACGTTGCATTACAAATCAGGACCACCGTACATCAGGGCAACGACCTTTATGTTGCCCCTTGGATATAGTTCATATGTAGTTCCAATCCAAAATAGCACTGGTCAAAATCTCTGTTTCGAGACGAATAGGGCATTTACACAAATCTGGCATTTTTAACGCAAGTTCTTGCTAATAAAGGTGTTACGTGCGTCTATTTGATAAATTTTCGAATTATGGTAAAATGGTGGGGCTATGGCTACAACACAAAAAAGTACAAAAAAGAAGTCGACAAAACGCTCTGCATCGAAGACAAAGGGGAAATCCCCTAAGATCGATACCTTTTCAGCAGCGGTCGATTATCTTCTAAACCAGACCGATTACGAGCGAATGCGTGTCATTCAATATGACAATGAGACCTTCAAGCTTGATCAAATGCGAGCATTGCTCAAAACCATTGGCAACCCACAAGAGAAAGTTGCAATGATTCACGTTGCTGGAACAGTGGGCAAGGGTTCTACAGTCGCAATGCTATGTTCGATGCTCCAGGGAAGTGGATATGCCACAGGGGCTTACACGTCCCCGCATTTAATGGATATCCGCGAACGAATTGCCGTCAATGGAGAGATGGTTGAGAAAAGTACATTTACAGAGTTGATAAAAACTGTTGTCCAAGCGGCAACAAAAAACAAACTTTCACCAACATTCTTCGAACTGATGACTGCGGTGGCGTTCAAACACTTTGCTGATGAAGCAGTGGACATCGCTGTTATCGAAACAGGTTTGGGGGGTAGGCTAGACTCTACGAATGTCATCACTCCCCTAATGACATTAATCACAAAAATAGACCTTGATCACGTTAATTTGTTGGGGGGCTCAGTAGAAGAGATTGCGAGAGAAAAAGCGGGCATATTTAAGTCTTCAACACCAGCAATAAGCGCTCACCAAACTGAAGAAGTCTCTGCAGTGTTAAAAGAGTGTGCCGAATCTACTGGAACGAATGTGAAGGTTATTGCTCAAGACATCGAGTTTCTATTAGCAAAGAAAAGCGTCGTGCCAGAACTG
>CAZVAE010000239.1:0-2534 GCA_964624985.1 uncultured Isosphaeraceae bacterium
TGAATATCCGAATTGATCTCAAAAAAAGGATGGAACTTAATTAAACTATCAAAAGAAATTGATAAATCTTTGTTTTTTAAATTAGCTTTCATGATCTCTACTTGATCATTTTTAATTATAAAATTAACATATTCAATCCAAGAGAGTTCAATTCCATCTAGTGCAGTTGTTTGAGCATCGAATGTGTCTAGTTGGAATGACCACGCCCAACGTCTTCCTGAGTTTGTAGGGACATCAAGTAATGTAGTCGAGTCAGTTACAACAAACGAACCGAACCCATCTTCAAAAGGCAAGGTGAGTTGTACACCATCAGGTGCGATCGCTTCAACTTGCAGTAGAAGTGAATCTCCAACTGTAAAGGACGTTGGTTCAAGGGAAACATTGAGCGACACATCATCCTGGACCGATTGAACAGAATCAGCAGTCGTAAATGTAGCAATTGAGAACAAGATGGGAAAGAGAAGATTCATGCGGTACGCTTACTCTCCCTTCTGCGGAAAAACTGTCGTAAGGCATTGGTGAATGGCTCGCCCGTTTTGACTTGGATCTGATCAACATTACATCTTCGCAATGTTTGATCAATTGCAATAGCACGTTCGCTTGAAAGTTGTTCCCACGCTTTTCGGACTTTCTTACTGCCTGCATCAATCAGATGTGTTTGTTTTGTTTCTGGATCAACGATTCGCATAAGACCAACATTTGGGAGTTGATGCTCTGATGCGTCTTCTGTCCGAACTGCAACAACATCATGTCGCCTATTTGCGATTTGCAAAGGGCGTTGCCAATGTCGGTCTTGCATATCTGAAACAAGAAAGACGATTGAACGCTTTTTTTGCACTTTCGTTAAAAATTCTAAAGCGCTTGAAATATCAGTGCCACTTCCTTTTGGCTCAAGTGCAAGTAACTCGCGAATCACTCGTAACACATGCTTTGAACCTTTACGGGGTGGGATGTACGCTTCAATACGATCTGTGAAACAGATGAGGCCTACTTTGTCATTGTTTCGAATTGCAGATATAGAGAGTGTTGCGCAGATTTCAGAGACAAGTTCATCTTTGAATTGCTTATTCGTTCCAAAGTGTTGAGATCCACTGACATCGACCAAGAGCATCACCGTTAACTCACGTTCTTCACGAAATAGTTTGATGTATGGTTCGCCAAACCGAGCAGATACGTTCCAGTCGATTGTTCGAACATCGTCCCCGATTTGATACTGGCGAACTTCTTCGAACTCCATTCCTCGACCTTTGAATGCAGAATGATATCCACCTGCGAGCACATCATCGACTAGTCGTGAGGTTCGAAGTTCGATTCGCCGTACCTTTTTTAGAAGATCTTGGGGAATCATGATGGGAACTCCTATGGAACTGGAACGTAGTCTAAAAGGGCAGCAATGACATCGTCAGATGTTTTGCCTTCGGCTTCGGCTTCGTACGTTGTTGCAATTCGGTGGCGAAGAACATCATGTGCTAGATCTTTTACGTCTTGAGGCGTCACATATCCTCGCCCATCAAGGAATGCATTTGCTTTAGCACAAAGAGTCAACGCAAGAGTCGCTCTAGGTGAAGCACCGTTTTCTACAAATTCACTGAGTTCTTCTGAAACGACAGTGGGCGTACGAGTCGTCTGTATGAGTTGAACGATGTAATTTGCAATTTGGTCATAAATATGATTTTGTCTACGAGTGTGCGAGCAGAAGCGATTGAATATGCTTGCATGACACATTCGACGTCTGTTGCCTGAGTCGTCTTTGCCATCCGAGCAAGTATCTCACGTTCTTCCTCTCGGTTTGGATAGTCAACAAGAACCTTGAGCATAAATCGATCAACTTGCGCTTCGGGAAGTGGATATGTACCTTCTTGCTCAATAGGATTTTGGGTTGCAAGAACAAGGAATGGGTCAGGAAGCGGGAAGGTTTCGGTGCCAATAGTGACTTGTCGTTCTTGCATTGCTTCTAGAAGAGCAGATTGCACTTTTGCAGGCGCGCGATTAATCTCATCAGCTAAGATAATGCTTGAGAATATTGGCCCTTTGTTTACAACAAACTCGCCTGTATCTTGTCTATACATGAGCGTTCCTGTTAAGTCTGCAGGCAGTAAGTCTGGAGTAAACTGCAACCGTTGAAAAGATGTATTGATACCCTTTGCAAGACTTGAAACAGCGAGTGTTTTTGCAAGGCCGGGCACACCTTCAATCAACAGGTGTCCATTGGCAAGGAGTCCAATAAACATGCGATGAAGCAGTTGGTCTTGACCAACGATGACATCATGCATTGCTTCTTGGAGTCTTGCAAATGGTTCAGACGCGGCTTTTACTTGTTCGCCAAGGGCTTGAATATCGTTGTTAGGGGTTGGATTCATAGGTTTTAAAGTGGTCATAATGACTCATACGACCGTATTTTAGGGTGGTTCACGCTCATGTGCAGATTTTTTCTCCGCACAATATACAATGGTATCCATGCATGAAATGAAACAAGTAGATGGAAGACTCCTCACGCTCAACTGGCCAACATTAGCCACTGAAGTCACGTTGTC
>CAZVAE010000240.1:0-2520 GCA_964624985.1 uncultured Isosphaeraceae bacterium
TCGCCAACTCCCGAGGCATGCGAACGAAGCAAGTTCATTTGCAATTCACATAGATTCTCCTTAGAGATTCGTGTTGTTGATAAGGCGCCGAATCCCGTATTTATGGAATAAATTGCTTTGTCCGAAGTTGCAGCTTCTCTAACGGTGGTCCTAGCGGATTCCATAAGCTCGATCGCTTGAGGGGTAATTTCAACTGGGCAGTGTTTCCTTGCTACTGCAACAACTTGGGGGCCTGAAAGAGGACCACCATCTAACTGAAGGACTTCTAGTTCCATAGGTGGCATGATACAAGGTGTCAGACACCTTGTATCATGCCAATATGAATACGTGGTTCAAAAGCGCAATAGTTGTTCTCGCATTAGGTTTTGTTGGGTTCGTTGGAGCTTGGCAAGCGGATTCGATGTCAGCGTTGCGAGGCACACTAGGACCTGCAATTTTACAGACGATCTCACCAGTTTCATCCATCGTTGCTCTTGTCATCACAGTTGGCGTTGCAGCTCTCGTTGGAGGAGTTATCGCAAGGATAACAACGATTCCAACAGGGATGTTCGTGCTCGGTTTTGCGCTTTTTGCAATGGCATTAAAGTTACATGGAGCTGAAGAGTTCATCATGGCAGAGGGCAATTACAACCTTCTTGCCTTAGAAGCGTTGTTTCTCAGCGTCGTAATCCTGCTCGGAACTTTGCTTGTCTTCGCAATCGGAGGAGAGCGCACCGCTCCTAAAAGTGTGTTTGATTCATCAACGGATATTGGTGAGATTGGACAATCAATTCTTATCTCATTTGTGATGCTGCCAGTGATTTGGTTTATTGCAATCTCACCAGAAAAAGGTCAAGTCATCGGAGCTGCAGGGTTAGGCGGGATTCTCATCGGTGTTCTCGCCAAACAGTTTCTTCAATCTTCTCAACCGCTTCTATTGTTTGCTCTCCCAATTGCATTCGGTGGAATTGGATACATCGTCGGTATTACAATAGGAGAATCAAGTCCGATTGCTTTCGCGCAGAGTAAACTCTCTCCACTGTTGTATCCGATGCCTGTTGAATATGCAGCTGGATTGCTTCTAGGCCTTTCGATTGGGCTGGGTTGGTCTGCTTCCGATGAGAAGGAATCTGAGCAGAAAGAAGCCCCTCGATTCGCTTAACACAGGTTTACGGGATTGCTGAAATGCTTAGCGTTGCTTTTCCTGTTTCATGTTCTTGACAGAGGGTCGAACCAGGAGCATCGTTAAGGACATCTTGCAACGACATGCTTGCCAAACTAGATTCTAGTTCACCAATCGCTTTGTCTATTTGATGGTGTAATGGACAAAGGGAATTCTGGTGCTCAGCGCGACCAAGCGGACATGTCGTAATTCGTTGAAGTGGGTCAATCACGTTCACGACTTCTAAAAGCGTAACTTCAGTGGGGTCACAATCCAATGTGAATCCACCATTTCTTCCACGCTGACCCTTAGAAAGTTTTGCTCGGCTCAGTTGTTGTAATACTTTGACGGTGTAGCCAGCGGGGACGAGCGTCGCACTTGCGATTTGCTCAGCTGTCAATGACTCGCCTCTATGCTCAGTAAGAAAAATCATAATCCGCAAGGCATATTCGGAAGTCAATGAAAGCATGATAGATCTCCTCTTGACTTCTAGAATACACGAATAAAGATAACAATATCAAGAAATAGTTTTAAATTATTCGGGGTTAACTGAATCAACCATTGCCATTTGCTTAAATTCTTGCATTCTGACTTCTAGATCTGCATTTGATGTTGCAGCAAGCCCATCCAATCCAAAGGAACCCAGTGTGAAGCTCGCGGTAACAGTGCCCCAAGCCATCGCTCTTTGCATCGTATTGAAGTCTAAATGGTCAGAAGCAGCAAGATATCCCATAAAACCACCTGCAAAACTATCGCCTGCCCCAGTAGGATCAACGACACCTTCAAGAGCAAGTGGGTAGGCAGGCAGTACTGCGATACCCTCTTTATGAACAAGAACAGCGCCATGTTCGCCTTTTTTCACGATAACGAACGCGGGGCCTAATTCGATGATTGCTCTTGCTGCAGTGATCGGATTTGTAATCTCGGTCAGTTGCTCTGCCTCTGCATCATTGATGATAAGCCCGTCAATCTTTTTAAACAATTCAAGGAGCTCATCCCGAGCAATGTTAATCCATAAGTCCATCGTGTCCGCGACAGCAAGTTGTCGGTCTGGAAACTGGCGAAGCAAATCAAGTTGTACACTTGGGTGAGAGTTTGCAAGAAATATCAAGCGGCTATCGCTGTAAGATTCAGGTACGCTTGGCGGAGCTTCTTCAAGAACACCTAATTCTGTAAACAGGGTTTCACGTTGATTCATATTGTCAAAATATCGGCCACCCCATGCAAATGTTTTGGAGTCCTCTCTTCTCTCTAAGCCATTGAGGCAGAGACCATCAATTGATTCAAGCAAAGCAGCATGTTCGCTTGGCCAATCACCTCCTACAGCACCAACGATACGGATAGGTTGATGGTGGAAGGCAGCAGCAGCTGCGAAGTAC
>CAZVAE010000241.1:0-2477 GCA_964624985.1 uncultured Isosphaeraceae bacterium
TACAAATGTAAATGATTTACTTGAAGTGGTCGGCAACTGGGGACCGTGTGAGTAAAAAACTAGTTTTGGCTACAGTCAGAAGCGTGAATATATTCTATAAATGAGCAAATTGGCACTTTATCAAAGAGATGGCTGCATTTAATGCTATTTGCTTGCATTTATCAACTTCACGTGAAAGAATGGTAGTGTATTGATATGGTTTTTCACTGAATTTCTTTTTGCGTTCAGTTCTATTAGGAGTAAACATGTTTAATAAAGTAAAACTCATTATCACTTCTTTCATCTTAATATTGCACACTCATGCTACTGCTGACAGCACACTGAGCTTTGGTGATTGGGAAGTCAATCAGAAAGGCGTTGGATGGGCATATGTTTCATGGTCTAGCGATGAGACCATTGCAGGATTTCAATTTGATGTATCAAATGTCTCTATTACGTCAGTTGAAGGTGTTCTAACCGAAAAGTATGACTGGACGCTAGCGCACAATACATTTAGGGTTTTAGGCTATGCAACCAGTCTTACACAATATATTCCACCACAAATTGAAACTACTTCCTTACTAAAAATCCACTTTGCAGAAGCGAATGGAATTATCGCTTTTAGTGGGGCTATCTTTGCAGATGAGAATGCAAAAACAATTAAAGTTGATGCTAGCGACACAATCAATACTGATGATCTATGCGTAACTGATATCAATAACGATGGGTTTGTAAATGTAAACGATCTATTAGAGGTTGTAGGTACTTGGGGACAAACAAATGTTCCGTCTGACATTAATGGCGATGGGATTGTGAATGTCCCAGATCTACTTGCTATTATTGATGCGTGGGGTCCATGTTAGTTTACGCCCTATTTTCAGTACTCCTAACACAATGTCCCGCTGAGTATGACATCCCATTGACAACACCTGGGGGTTTGTCGGGCACATCCGTTGCAATCGATGGAGATATCGCCGTAATTGGATCACCACTTGGGACTGGTACTGATTGGGCATCTGGAATGGTCCTTGTTTACAGACTTCAAAATGGAACATGGATTAAAGATGCAGAACTTGTTGCAAATGACATTGATGCTGGAGATATGATGGGAGTCAGCGTAGACGTTAGTGGCAACAGAGTGATAGCTGGTGCGTGGTTTGAGGATCATGCAGGAAGCAACAGCGGAGCAGCATATATATTTGAAAATACCGGTGGCAAATGGTTTCAAGTCGCAAAACTCACCGCAAATGATGCCTCGCCTGAAGATTCATTCGGGAGACGCGTCGCAATTGAAGGTAATTTCTGTGTTGTAACTTCACCACTTGATGATGACAATGGAGCAACTTCTGGTTCTGCATATGTCTACCAATATGATCCACTGGATTTCAGTTGGCATCAATTTCAAAAAATTATTGCGAAGAATGGATCGCCTGGAGATCAGTTTGGATTAGGGCTTGCAATGAAAGGAGAACTTCTTGCAATAGGTTCTCCTTGGGCTAACGACGGTGCTGGTCAAGTTCATATTTTTGACCAGTTATTAGGTTCATATACTGAATCGCAAACCTTAGTTAACCCCACAGGTGAAGCGATGGATAACTTTGGTTTCGGTCTTGATATTTCTGAATTTTGGCTAGCGGTAGGCTCTTATCATAATGCGGACATAGGATTTGATGCTGGCAGTCTCTCCCTATTTGCGAGGACATTTGATGGTGGTTGGATACCACAAGGACAAATTTATCCAGAGGGTTTAAGTCTGGAAGGAGAACAGTTTGGTGTAAGTGTGGCTATTGACGGCTCAGTCATGCTGGTTGGTCACCGATTTGGTGTAACTGAAAAAATAATATCAGGCACAGCATCTATTTATGATTTAGAGAATGGTTCATGGTCATTTAGGACAAATTTGAAACCCTCAAAACCTTTCCATGAAGGTGAATTTGGCTGGAGCGTTGCAATTGACGGAAATCACGCAATTATCGGAGCTCCTTGGACTCAGCCAGATGGGTGTGCAGAATTATTTATTGGGACGACCGAGGACTGTGAATGCTTAGCGGATATTGATGGGGATGAAATAGTTAATGTAAACGACCTGCTCATTGTAATTGGCTACTGGGGCACTGCTGACACCCCTGCTGACATCAATGATGACGGCATCGTCGATGTATCCGACCTACTCATCGTGGTCGGTAGCTGGGGAGCTTGCGAGTAACGACTTTCCTCATTTCGTCAACTACCGGAACCGGCACCCTGAATATCACATGTGAATAGTCAATGCTCCCCCGCTTTTATTAATGCTTGTATTGCTAACTTGATGTGCTCCGGAAGTGACGACCAATTCTGATTCAATTGAACGAGCACTTCATCATGCAAACTACTAGTGACAGTTTCCGTGACACCCCTCTCAAAATCGCTCGAAATCGGCGTTATTGATTGCGTTATCTCGGTAGACTTGCACGTTGCCAACGTGAATGTCGGCGGTTCGAATCCGCTCACCCGCTTTA
>CAZVAE010000242.1:0-2423 GCA_964624985.1 uncultured Isosphaeraceae bacterium
AGCTGAATTGCCTATTTCTGGCACTCAACTTTGGGAAAATGAAACAGGAATAGGTACGCAAGTTGGAGTGGTTACCTCAAGTGCGATAAGTCCGCTAAGAGGTGGTGTTCCCACAGTACTTGCAATGGTGGCAAAAAAAAGCGCGTTGCCTGGGAACAAGGTGTATATGTATATTGGGCAAGATATCTATCAAGCTGAGATAAAGGACCTTTAATGTCAATTTAGGATTGCAAAATGCCAGTTCTTCCTTCAACAATTCGTGTCACTGAAGTTGGTCCAAGAGATGGTCTTCAAAATCAAGCCGAAGTCATATCCACTCGTACGAAGATCGCACTCGTGAATGCACTTTCTGAAAGTGGAGTTCAACATATCGAAGTATCAGCGTTCGTACATCCAGAATGGGTGCCTCAACTTGCTGACGCCGATGAAGTGTTTGATGGAATAACGAGAGTTTCAGGAGTGACTTACTCTGCACTTGTTCCCAACGAACAGGGATGGTCTAGAGCGGAGAAAGCGAACGTTGGTGAGGTTGCAGTAATAACGGCTGCTTCGGAAACATTCTCGAAGAAGAATACAAACACTTCAATTCAAGGGTCGATTGAACGATTGGAGCCAATTGTTCAACACGCAACGTCAAAAGGTATTCGCGTGAAGGGGTATATCAGTTGTACTATCGCATGCCCATACGAAGAAAGGACCGACTTGCAAGTCGTTCGGAATATTGCGGAGCAACTACTGGATTTGGGTGTTTCTACAATCTCACTTGGTGAGACAATGGGCATTGCGATTCCGACAGATATTCGCAAACTGTACGATGCTCTAGACGGAGTCCTTACCCCAGAAGCATCCATTTTACATCTCCACAACACGCATGGCCGTGCATTGGAATGTGTACATGAAGCAATGCAGTGCGGAGTTTTTCAGTTTGACTCATCGTGTGGCGGACTCGGAGGATGTCCATATGCCCCAGGTGCAGCTGGCAACTTAGCAACCGAAGATCTTGTTATGTTTGCATCTCAACTTGGAATCGAAACAGGCATCGATTTCGAGTCACTTGTTGCTGCTTCACAATTCATCGAAAGTGAGTTAGCATGCAAACTGCCAAGTGCGGCCTATCGTAAATCCCAAGACGCATAGCGTTTGCCTAGGGTATATTGTTCCTCTCGCACATCAATCTTGTACACAGAGAGTACATCTTTTTCAATGTACACAGCGCGGGGATGACTTGGGAATCCATAACAACCGGTATTGATAATCGTACGGTTTTTCCTTTTCCAAATGCCTGCGTGGTGCGTGTGACCTGTGACTATAAAAGAAGCGGTGGGTGCATATGCTTCTGCCCAATTTGAGATTAAAGTTGGAAATGAAAGCCAACTTGAAAAGACTTTTATTGAGGCAGGTATAGCAAGTGAAATCATATGCAACGGAGTGGGACGAAACTCACGAAACTTACCATTAACTGCATCTAAGGATGCTTTCTTGACGGCGAGTAACTGTTCTTCAAACCCATCCCCACTATCACGAATGTAACGCCGCCGTGCTTGTTCCACATATTTGGCTCTCCAACTCCAAGGTGCTATTTGAGGAAACCCTGCATGGCCGTGAAAGACTAAAACGCGTTCATTACAAAACCAAAGATAATCCGTATCACTAATGGCGGGATCATGATTTCCGCAAATGAGAGTCGCCTGCAAACCGTCTTGTTCTGCCATTGAAAGCAGCGATTCAGTTTCTTTAGAGGAGAGGCTAGCAGTCCGGCTGTCATGTGCTTCAACAGTGTCGCCATTGAGGACAAGAGCAGTACATCCCTTCCATAGTGGACGAAATTTCCTCGCACATCTAACTGATGCATGGTTCCGGCAGAAATGGATATCTGAAAGGATGAGTGTTTTACTCATATCGTACGTTCTCGAATGACAGTTTGTGGATGAAGGAAGTAGCTATTCGTCTTTGCCAATCGTAATGGAGTTTTTCCCATGACGCTTCGATTGTAAAAGTCGCTGATCAGCTTTTTCAAGCAATCCATCAATATCCGAAGCGTCCCAAGGAAAAGTTGCCAGCCCACCTGAAATCGACAAAACACCTGTTGCTTCATCACCAAGTTTTGGAAATCGTGCATCTGCGACTTGTTCTCTGAACCGTCTAGCGAGAACCTCAATAGTTGTTGGGTGGTTTGATCCTATCTCACGGGGTGGTTCTGGATCACAGAAAATAACCGCGAATTCATCGCCACCGATTCGGCAAACATGATCACCTTTACGGATAATTGTATTCAATAGTCTGACAACTTCACGAATGATGTCATCTCCTGCATCGTGTCCCCATCGGTCGTTGTAATGTTTGAAATCATCAATATCAAAAATCATTACAGTCAGTGGTCTACGTTGATCACGTGCGATCTGCATCTCTCTCGATAAACATGT
>CAZVAE010000243.1:0-2421 GCA_964624985.1 uncultured Isosphaeraceae bacterium
CAATCGCAAGTTCTGGTCTTTTGGGAATAATTTGACCACTCTCTAGATTCTGAATCAATGCAACTTCACCTTGCACATCTTCAATGACATCCAAAACAAACCAGCCAAGATCTTCTTGCTCTCCATCAACAGTGATTGGTTCGCCGACTTGAATATCACGTGATTTTTTCACCCATGCACCATCAGAAAACTCAAAAACATCCACGGAGATGTATCCTCGACTAAGCAAAGCTTGAGGGTCACTCATGTCAATCGCTTTCGCTTTTTTGACAAACCACTGCTCCGATTCCTGCACTTGAACAGGCTCTGACCACCCACTCTGGTCAGATGTCAATTCAACAGTCTCAGCAAGCATATGTTGCGATGGATATAGACTTGGTTTGTGCCCAAAAAATGGATTTGCGACAAGGATGCGAGTGCGGTATCGATACGTTTTACCAGGCTCAACTCCTAAATCGTGCCCCCAAATCCAAACCTCCCCTTCAAGAACTGTTTCGCCAACTTCAATGTTACTTTCAGCTTTCAGTTCTTCAATCTGAACTTCGATTTCTTTCTTCTCTTCAATTAATGTTTCGAGTTTCTCTTTTGCTATTTCAAGTTTACGGCGCAACTGTTTGATCTTTTGTTCTTGCCCGCTACTGCCACCGCCGCCACCCATGCCACCCCGTCCTCCAGCACCGCGAATCTCTTCGTCAATCTTGTCAATCTTATCTTCTTGTTTTGCAATCGCGTCCTCTGCTTCACGCAACTCTTCCTCCAAAAGTTGCAGTGGAGTTTCTTCAATGTCTACGTTGCCTTCCCATGTCTCGGGGTGATCCATTGCTTCAGGTTCTAGTCCCTTCAGCACATAAAAGTCCGGTGTAATAACAGTTTCTTGCACCCCCGTACGTAACTCTCGAATAATCGAATTACGCTCAATTGCGTCGATTGAACCTTCGTTTAGCTTGTCTCTGTACGTCATCTGTCCCGGAAGCGTTGCTACCAGCTCGACTTGAGACCATTGGCCATCTTCAAGCAGTTGTTGACGTTCAATCTCAACATCGAAAATATCAATTGCTTCATCAAACCACCTTGGAGGAATTGGCGCTAAATCACCGGAGCCAGCGTACGAATCAAGAATTGAAGCAATATCAACTGTGCTTGCTACTTGGACCCAAGTCGTATCATTTGGAGGGCCATCAATCAATTCTTCAAGTCCTTCTGTTTCAGCCATTGCTGAGTCAGATACTGTTCCGAACCATTGCCTCGACCGGATATTTTGAGGTTCCGGAACCAATGGTGTCACATATTCTCGCAATTCGGATTGGACGTTTTGCGTGTCATCGAGTTCTGCCGTCATATCGAGACCGGGAAAAACAACGCGGTCTCGAGGCGAGACGCTCTGACCAATGTAACTCGAAAACTGATCATGCATCGCTTCGGGAGCCTGAATTGGAATCGGAGATTGTGTTCCCTCTCGAATCTTCGCTTCCAGTGCATTCGCGGCTTTTAACAATTCCTCATCCACGTTATCCGTTTGGACGACAATCCTACCTTGCTTGTGTTCGATTTTGCTACCGAATGCACCCCAAGCGAACCAACCAAAGATCGCAATCGCAACGAGTAGAGCGATGTACTCAATATATTGTTCCCAAAGACTCGTGCCTTTTGCTCTCATCGTGCTTGTTCCCAATTCGAACGTTTTTGAATCATATTAATCGCCATCGACTTTAATCCCTAAGGTGCTCTTTATTCCATCAGGCATGAACTCGGTCGTCCAAGAACGGAGCCAAATTGACTCCAGTTCAACAGTCAACTCTGAAACAGAGGCAGGGCCATAATCATATCCTTCAGCGAATGCTTCAAACTTGTCTGCTGGATGTAAATCCAAATCAACAACAGTAAAAAAGTTGTGGCCTGAAATACCGTCGAGAATGATTGGGATACGTTCTGTATCAACAATACAACTGAGTTGAATGTTGATGATGTCATACATAGTGCCACTTGTTCGACCAGTGAATGAATTGCTTGATTGACTGCCTCGACTACCGCCGCCAGAGCCGCCTCGGCCGCCACTTCCACCGATGCCACCCCGACCGCCACCACCAATTCCACCACGGCCGCCATCACCGCCCCCGCCTCCGCTACCGCCAGTACTTCCACCACGATCGCCTTCGTCCTTGTCCTCTTCAAATTCATCTTCCATTGAAGGCATGCCTGATAGTTTAAGGGAGACCACTCGTTTTACTGGTGCAGTTAGCACCGATTGACCTTCGTTCAATTCTGCGATAGCAGTAATCACATCCGCAATAACCCAGAATCTCCATTGCCACGCAAAGAGGAGATCATTTGTTTCTGGAGGATTGTTGATATCAAAATGAGGAATACCAAGCACCGCTTCATCGACATAGACACTTAAATCTTCCGCATTTGTTCGCAAAC
>CAZVAE010000244.1:0-2413 GCA_964624985.1 uncultured Isosphaeraceae bacterium
AACACAGTTCGTTCCATAATTCCTCTGAAAGAACCACTATCTATTGAGAAGTCTGGCTCGATATCGTCAAATGAAACCGCTTCGGGGGCTTCTGAAACAGGAAATCCAAAAACCTTGAAGCGAGAATCAGACGAGCGGACATTCAATTTGTCATCATCGCTCACAATGGTCAACGTTGCATCATCACAGGAACGAGCAATTTGGGAAAACTTATCAGCTGGCACCAGGACTTCGCCACCCTCTTCAATATCTACTCGTTCAGTTGAGAGAGTAAGCGACACCTCGCCATCTGTTGCACTTAGGGTTAAACGACCATCTTGTCCAGAAAGCTTGACGCACTGCAGTGCGGGTGTCGGTGTACGGCCTGCGACGACACCCGTAATAAGTGTCATCGCTTCAACGAGGGCATCACGGTCGCATGTTGCTTTTATGTTTGTAGCTTGTTGTACGGTCATTTGAATTTCTCTTTCGGCTTCCTGTGGGCTGTTTGTCTACTTCAACAATAGCATATTGGTGAGTGTACCAAGAGTGCAAGAGAATCTCTCCTTCAGGAGGATTTTCCTATGTATTTGCATTGCTCATTACGCCCTGACCTGCAATACTGCACGTTTTCAAACCCCCGCTGTTCACCCCCAGTTATCCCCAGAAAACACCGTAATAAGAACCATGGAAGGATTCTAGATGTCTTTTGAAAATGCTATCCACGCCCGCGCGATCGCCCTCGATACGATGTCTCTTGAAATGTGTGCCGAGTCAGGCAGTGGCCACCCTACATCAGCGATGAGTATCGGACACCTCGTTTCTGTCTTGATGTACCGATCAATGCGCTGGAAACCAGAAGACCCAGATTGTCTCTCGTCTGACCGACTTGTACTTTCAGAGGGGCACGCAGTCCCAGCAGTATATGCAGCAATGGCGGACATTGGTGCTGTCGTGGACTGGAATGGCGAACGAGTAAAACTAAACAGCGGGCACCTAAAAACATTGCGAGAAGCAAACTCCCCACTCGATGGGCCCCCCAATCCAATGGACGGAGTCTCGTTTTTTGATGCAGCGACCGGTTCACTTGGACAAGGGTTATCTGTCGCTGCAGGTTTAGGTATTGCAGCACGCGCAGACAAAACAGACCGAAAAATCTATTGCATTATTGGTGATGGAGAAGCCCGTGAAGGACAGATTACCGAAGCGCTCGATTTTATCATGGATCACAACCTGACCAACGTGCTTCCAATCTTCAACTGCAATGCATATGGACAAGCTGGTGCGGTGAGCGAACAACAATCACCCGAACGACTTGCACGAAAGCTAGAGGCGTGTGGATTTGAAGTTGTGACGATTGATGGTCATAACCCAACGGCAATCAAAGAATCGTTTGATGCTTTTAGTGGAGCAGACAGAACACAACCAATGGCTGTAGTTGCAAAGACCGTGAAGGGATGGGGCGCACCTTCGATGCAAGGGTCAAACTGGCACGGAAAACCAGCGACGAAAGAGATGATCCAAGACATTATCTCAGAACTCAAACAGACGGGGATGCAACTGACCTCGTCTCTCGCAACAGCATCAATCGCAATCGAAGAACCGCCCGCCCCACCAAAAGCAGCTCAATCAACCCCAACGATGTCATTCAAAGAAGCGATGGAACATTGGGATATGGCAACAGTGTTGCAATCTGGAAAAATGGCAACACGAAAAGCGTATGGGCTTGCCCTTCGTGCGCTGGGTCATTCGAATGAAAATGTTTGGGCCGTAGACGCAGATGTGAGCAATTCAACGTTTAGCAACGTGTTTGGAAACGACGAAGCAATTTCGGATAGATTTGTAGAGTGCAAGATTGCCGAACAAAACATGTATTCGGTTGGTGCCGGCTTAAGTGCCGCAGGAAAAATCCCTTTCTGTTCCACATTCTCTAAGTTTATTACTCGGGGCTATGACCAAATCGAAATGGCGATTAACTCAGGAGCAAATATTAAAATTGTTGGTTCACACAGTGGCATTTCTCTTGCCGCAGATGGGCCAAGCCAGATGTCTTTACCCGACATTGCATGGTTTAGAAGTTTTGGAACAATGACAGATCACCATGGAAATCCGGGCTGCTATGTACTTCAGCCAGCCGACGCGTGGGCTGCATATGGTCTAACTGTTGCAATGGCAGATCACCGGGGCTGTTCATACTTGCGTACCTTCAGACCCGAAGTAGAAATGATTTACGATCAAAACACGGTCTTTGAGTTAGGTGGAATGGAAGTGCTTACCGAAGGACGAGATATTCTTATCGTATCTGCGGGGTACATGATTCATGAATGCAACAAAGCAATTGAAGAACTAGATCGCCTTGGAGTTGATGCGACGCTTATTGATTTATATAGTCTTCCATATGATGAAGAGCGTCTACTTGATTTGGCAAACGAAA
>CAZVAE010000245.1:0-2377 GCA_964624985.1 uncultured Isosphaeraceae bacterium
TTTAACACTTCTTCAATGTATTTCTGAAATGCGGCATCTACGGTGAGTGTAATGTTTTGTCCTTGAGTTGGTTCAGTTTTTGAAACAACTCTTCCGATGGATCCAAGGGCGTTTATTTCTAAGAGTTCAAGTCCGAATTGTCCTCGAAGACGTTGTTCGTAGGCTTGTTCGATCCCCATTTTTCCAATGGAGTCAAAGGGACGATATCCTTCTGATTTTTTTTCTTCATATTCGTCTTCGTTTAAGCCTCCTGAATAGCCGATGATGTGTGAAAGCGATGGAATTTCGTTTGTGATGTATCCTCGTTTTGATGAGAGTTCTGTGGTGATGCCTGGGAAAGACGTTGGGCTTGATTCGACAGTGAGCGCGAGTTCGTATGGGACGTTTGCTGCAAGAAGGATTGATGTTTTAGGTTCCGTTGTGTCTGATTCTTCAAGAGCGATGTACAATTCGTTGATCGGAGTCTCTGAATTTTTTGCAATATGTGACAATATTTGATGTTGATGTTCACGGTCTTTTGTCATTGATGCAGGTGTTGCAAGGAGGTTAAATACTGCTTCGTTCCAAGCAAGCTCAGTTCCTGTGCGATCATAGATAATGCCACGTTGAGACGGTAGAATATGATTCCAAAGTCTGTTTTGTTCTGCTTGCGTTCGGTATTCTTGACCTTTTACAATTTGTAAATATCCGGATTTTCCAAGGAGTATTGCAATGATGAAGCCGGTGATAATAAATGACAGTTTAAAGCGTTTTGCATGAATTGCTGGTCCGATGAAGGATGTGTTTGTGTCATCGCTTGGATTTTTGGCATCGGAAAAAATGTCGGCGAAGATTTCTTCGTTTTGTATCTCTCGATTTTTTGATAGATCGATTGATGGGGGAAGTGGGAATAAACTGTTTTGTTTTTTTACCATGATTATGTTGCTGTTCTTGGCAAGAACTGGTTTTTTGCATCTTGCCATTTTCTGGCAGTAATTTGGGCGATGTAAAGCCCTGTAATGAGCCATGCAAGTATGACAATTTGTTCAGAAAAAAATGGCTTAAAGAACGCATCGTGGATTGTGTCTCGATTGAAAAATTGAAATAGGATCGTGGGCAGGGTTTGCGCCAATGATCCTACGACGAACATGGAAATGCCAAGTCCTTGAAGCCCCCATAGCGATCGTTGTGCGAAGATGCGTAAGCAAAGTGGAATCGCAGCGCAAAGCATCAGAGTGTAGATTCCGCTTGGTATTGTAGGGAACCCGGTGAGCTTGATGAAGATGACGCATGTTAATGTCCAGATGATGCCAAGCGGGATTGTTGTTCTATGAAGAAGTGTTGTGCCAATGATGAGCGGGAGGGGGATGAGGTTAAGAGGAGTTGGAAGGCTGCCAATAAGACTTGTTTGTATGAGTGCGATAATGAGTGCACTTAGGGCGACGATAACTTCTTTCATACATCAGATTGAGGGAGATGTTTCAATCAGGACCCTTGAGATTGTATTTACGTCAATGAGAGGTTCTATGTTAGCTGTTTGAAATAGAGCCGTTTCGTTTTTTATGATTTCTCGAATAATGCCGATTATCAAGCCTGCCGGGATGTCGTCTTGAAGGCCAGAAGTAAGAATGAGCGTTCCTTCAGTGATGATTTTTTCTTGAGGGATGAACCCTAGTTCAAGATAGAATCCCTCTTTCCCTTCAACGATGCCGATTGTTGCTTCGTCGGATTGAAGCATGGCGGTGATTTTGCTTTCCGGACTAGACAAAAGTTGCGCAGTGGATGTGTTTTGTGTTGTTTTGCTAATGGTGCCAATGATATGGCCGTTTTCTGCGATAACAGGCATGCCGATGTTGATTCCGGCTCGTTCTCCTTGATTGATGAGGATCTTTGCGTCTTCTTTGATGTTTTTCGCGAGGACGTGCGCGAGGACGAGATTTGCATCGACAGATTGTTTGTAGTTTAGTAATTCTTCAAGCTCTGCGATTCTTGATTCCAAAATGGTCACATACGCTTTGTCACTTGCGAGAGCATTTCGGTCGGATTCACATATCTGCAATTGTCCCGCAAGACTTTCTGGCGATGCCGTATTTACCTCATAGATTGTGTAAAATGTTGTTCCAATTGTTGAAAATGTTGATTGAATGAAGTTAATCGATGCTGATATAGGGCCCCAGTTTCTGAAAAGAAGAATGAGAATAAGTGAAATGGTAAAAGTGATCAGCTTTTTAGCGATTTGTTTATTTTGTTTTGTAATGCGTTGGCGGGATACTGGCATGTTATGCGAAGCCGTCTTCTGATGTCGAAGGAAGCGTGACGTCTTTGAGGAGCTCTTCGTTGCTGAGCAAAATTCCGTTCCCTCTCACGACGGCTGTGAGTGGGTCGTTTTCGATTGTGA
>CAZVAE010000246.1:0-2372 GCA_964624985.1 uncultured Isosphaeraceae bacterium
CAGGATTAGCAATTCTCTGCATCCTGTTACTCTTCAGCATGACCTATACGGTTTCATTTCATCAAGTCGGAATTCAAAGCCGCTTCGGTGAAACTTCTGAACAAAGCATTGTTCGCGAACCTGGCTTACATTTTCGGTTGCCCTTTTTTGCTGATTCCATTGCAATCTTAGATACCCGATTGCAGATTCACCAATCACCACTCGAGATGCTCCAAACTTCTGATGGACAGCAGATTGTTGTGAAAGCATTTTTGCTTTGGCACGTCGAACGGGATGGAAGTTCACCACTAGATTTTTATAGGGCTTATGGCGATACCGATGAAGCCCGCAGTGCCATCGATAGTCAATTCAGAGATGCATTAACCGTCCTGAGTGGATACACATTTGATGAACTTACTGGAGAAACAAACAAACTCTCAGCTGCTGAAGATGATGTTTTAAACAAGTTAACCATGTTACAACAAACTGGTGTTGTTCCGGTTTCGGTTGGAATAAATCGCCTTTTGCTTCCTCCTAAAACTACCACTGCCGTTTTAAAGCGAATGCAAGCAAGAAGAGACACTCTTGCTGAACAACGAAGAGCAAAAGGAACAGCTCATGCAGAAGCTATACGAGCAGAAGCGCTTGCGAAGCATGACAAAATTTTAGCGTTTGCATCCCAAAGAGCAGAAGACATCCGAGCAGAAGGTGAAGCCCAAGCTGCTGAGTATCTTCAAGAAATGGGCAAAGACGAAGAATTGGCGATCTTCCTAGCATGGCTGGATGCTGTCGAAACAGCACTCTCAAAAAATACAACACTGGTTTTAGAATCTGACATCGCACCATGGCATTTGCTCGATGTAAATGATGATGCTCCCAATACAATTCCTCAACCAAAACACTCAAACACTGAACATTAACCATGACTGAACAACAGCATAATCAAGAGGAAAAACGTAGAGAAGCTTCGGCTAAGTTCGTCGTACAGAATACTGATGCGAACGCATCTCTTGACTTAAAAGATGCAATGGAAACAGCCCATCGCTCATTAGCTGATTCGTTACAGTTAAGTTTCAGAGCACTTCAAGGAGTGATGGTTGTTCTTGTCGTCCTCTATCTCATTTCTGGCTTCCGCTCAGTTGAAGATTCTCAAACTGGGGTAAGCACATTCTTTGGCTCTATTGTAAATGACGAAGGGCTTTCTCCAGGTTTACAATTAAACTGGCCACCTCCAATTGGCGGTTTTGACATTTATGATGCCCAGAATCGCGAGGCTGATATTGGTTTTGTTTTTAAACCACAACTTGATGCTCGGCTTAGTCCTGAACAACGTATCAGTAAAGCATCCTCGAGCGATGGATTAATTCCTGGCAAGGATGGCTCGTTACTTACAAGTGACGGAGATTTAGCCCATTTCAGAGTTGGCGCTGAATGGGAGATTGTCGATCCGATCCAATACGCAACTACAATTTCTGATTCCACTGGTAGTGAAATCATAGAGATACTGTTGGAACAATCTCTTGTACACACAGTTGCCGAGTTGACTTTAGAACAACTCCTTGACAAGCCACTTGAAGAACTACGGTCTCTCATCCGCATCGAAGCGCAACAACTGTTAAACCAACTTCAATGTGGCATTCGCATTTCAGATATCACTATTCCAAGCGACCCAGAGCCACCTCTTTACATTCAAAAATCATACGCTTCATTTGATAGTGCAAGAATTGAAGCTGAAACCAATGTAGAACGTGCAACTGCAGAAGCTCATGAACGACTCATTAGCGCAGCAGGGGGTAATTACAATGATCTTCTTTCATTGATTGATGAGTATGAACAAGCAGCTGAAGCTAGTAACAACTCCGAAATGCAAAACGCACTGCAACATATCAACGATTTATTACACTCGAATAAGATATCAGGCAAAGTAGCGAACAAGATTGCTGCAGCCGATGGGTACCGAGCTCAGATTGAGACAACATTGGGCCAGGATTTCAAACGATTTCAAAGTTTACTGCCAACCTATAGAGAACATCCACAACTTGTTGTTCGAAGTCGATGGCTTGACATGTATGCACAAGTCCTTGGCAATGCTGATGCAGAATCAATCTTTGTCCCTGAACATATTCAATCGATTCGATTAGGTATTTCGGGTTCAGACGCTATTGCGCAACTCCGCCATAAGAATGAGTTATCCCGAAAAGAAGCTGCGTCAGTCGTAGATGGGGCTTCACTAAATCCTTGGATATTGCGTGCCAGAGACATTGATATGGAAGGGCCATCTAGAGAGCTTTCCATAACTGGAGGCGTTGTGACGGGACGACAACAGTAAAGCAATGAAAACAAGACAAACCAAACTCGATGCGATTGTTGAATCAGTCGGCTTAACAATGGTG
>CAZVAE010000247.1:0-2336 GCA_964624985.1 uncultured Isosphaeraceae bacterium
GTTACTGAGCGTGGGTGCAGCCTGCTCTCGGTTGTTTGCACGATATTACATTGAACATAAAACAAACAAAGATCGCGAACGAGCCATCATTTATGGCGCTGGCGAGGGCGGGCACCAATTGTATTCCGCGATTCGTTACGGAGGTCAATATACACCAGTCGCATTTATTGATGATGATCCCGAAAGCCAGGGAAAATCTGTGCATGGTTTACGTGTTTACGGATTTGATGCAATTGATCGGTTGATTAAAACGAAAAACGTAACGACGGTTCTCCTCGCGATGCCTGGAATGTCTCACAGGAACAGAGCAAAAGTCATTGAGCGATTGCAAAGGTTTAACATCAAAATTCAGTCTACCCCAAATTTAACAGATTGGATTACAAACAAGGCTGTGTTAAGCGAATTGCACAACCTTTCGATTGAAGACCTAATGTCTCGTACACCTGTTGAAGTGAATGAAGAACTTGCAAGCCGTTGCATTACCGGAAAATCAGTGTTTATCTCTGGTGCTGGCGGTTCAATTGGAAGTGAATTGTGTCGCCAAGCATTAGTGCGGAATCCTAAAACAATTGTTCTGTATGAACTTTCTGAGAGCGCGTTGTTTTATATTCAACAAGAGTTACTCAACAGAGAAGAAAAACTAGATGCAGACGTAGAAATCGTTGCCGTACTCGGTTCAGTGCTCGACACTACAAGGCTTCGAAATATCCTCTCAAAATACAAAGTCGACTCTGTTTTTCACGCCGCTGCGTACAAACACGTACCCATGATTGAGTCAAATGCAATTGAAGGCATCCGAAACAACATAATTGGCACAAAGCACCTTGTGGAGTCTTGTGTATGGGCGAACATTAGAAACCTTGTCATTATCAGCACAGACAAAGCGGTGAGACCAACAAATTTAATGGGCGCAACAAAACGGTGTGCCGAACTCGCCGTGCAATCCATCGCGAAAGATTGCAAGTCGATGCGAACATGCCTTGTTCGATTCGGAAATGTACTCGGCTCTTCAGGTTCAGTGGTTCCGATTTTTCGCGATCAGATAAGCAGCGGTGGCCCAATTACGGTCACCCATCCTGAAATGAAACGGTACTTTATGACTATTCCCGAAGCTTCTGAATTAGTGATTCAGGCCGGTGGCATGGCGAATGACGCAGAAATTTTCGTGTTGGATATGGGTGAACCTGAACTGATCGTTGATTTAGCAAGGCGGATGATTTCTGGAGCAGGACTCACAGAAAAAACAGCTGAAAATCCGAACGGGGATATCGCAATTACATTTACTAAACCTCGTCCGGGAGAAAAAATGTATGAGGAGTTATCATATGACAATCAACTTGGCACAACTGATCACGAGATGATTCATCAATCGAACGAATGTGTTACTGATGGAGTAGAAATAGAAAACAGTATTGATGAACTCGAACGAGCGGTAGAAAATAGAGACGGCGCAAAGATGCTTGATTTGGTCTGCAAAATAGTTCCAGAATATACACCCTCAAAAGAACTTTATCCCAATGAGAGCCCAACAATAGATATCCCTCAAAAAGCCAAAGAAACCGTGTAAAAAGTACACGTTGTGAACAAAGGTAACACCATGACAGCTACCCAAACATCCGTACCACTTTTAGATTTAAAATTGCAATACGAAACGCTTCGAGAAGAAATTGAGCCCATGCTTCGCGAAGTTTGTGATAGCCAATATTTCGTACTTGGACCAAAAGTTGCGGAACTTGAAAAAGAAATAGCAGATTACGTTGGAACCGCGCGAGCAGTTGGTTGTGCTTCGGGAAGTGATGCGCTGCTGCTCGCATTGATGGCGCTTGATGTCAAAACGGGTGACGAAGTTATCTGCCCAAGTTATACGTTCTTTGCCACAGGTGGAGCCATACATCGACTTGGGGCGATTCCAATCTGGGCTGAAATTGATCCAATCACCTACAACATCACCCCCGAAAGTATCAAAGACGCAAGTGGTAAGTGCACTCGTTTAAAAGCAATCATGCCAGTACATCTTTATGGTCAAACAGTTGATATGGATGGTGTTCTTGACGTCGCAACGGAACTAGGAGTTCCAACCATCGAAGATGCTGCACAAGCAATTGGCGCAAAAGATTCAACTGGTGCCATGGCTGGCTCCCGCGGAACAATCGGTAGTTTTAGTTTTTATCCAACAAAAAACCTTGGTGGGTTCGGCGACGGCGGAATGGTGACGACAAACGACGAAGCGCTTGCAGATAGGATGGCAAAGTTACGGGTCCATGGCGGCGAACGTCGTTACTACCACAGCGAAGTTGGAATAAACAGTCGGCTTGATGCCCTGCAAGCAGGTGTAC
>CAZVAE010000248.1:0-2318 GCA_964624985.1 uncultured Isosphaeraceae bacterium
TTAACCCCAGATGAAGCGAGAAGAATACGCAGTACTGCAGATAAAGTGATTGCAACATACCGAGAGAACATCAGTGCAAAGTTTAAAATGGCAGTTCGCGATCATCGCTGGCGAGAAGCGCTTGCTTTTGGTGAAGAAATCATGAACCAGTTTCCAAATGCTCAAATGGCATCGGAAGTCCGTGAAATAATGAATACAATACAAGCGCGAGCAGTAGAGGATGAAACAGCATCATGAGTTATTTTGTCCGCTTATCAACCACTGGTTTTGCCGCTTTGTTCCTCCTCATTGGATGTGTCGCTGATGACTATCAAAATTTAGCGGAAGGTTTTTCTCCTCCAACACCTAGGCAGGCAGCGCTGATGGCAGTTGATCAATATGACCCAGACCAACGGAGGAGGGGGATTACACTCTTATCGAATTCGCCTTTCGGCGGTGCGCCTGACTACTTAAAGTTATATCGTGATTACGTAATAGAAGACCGAGATCCCCTTGTTCGTGCTGCTTCAATTAAAGCACTCGCTCGATTTGGAAACACCGATGATGCGTTGCTTATCGCTCCATGGCTAAATAGAAGTAATGAAGAAAGTGCACAGGTGCGGCGAGCAGCAGCACTCGCATTGCAGCGTTTACATAATCCATCAGTTGTTCCAACGTTACTCCGTTCGCTAAGAGATCAAGATGAAGAAGGGCAAGTCCGTTCATCTGTTGCAACGGCGCTTGGACAATATCCTGAGAACCAAGTTTTTACTGGCCTTATATCATCCCTTCAAGCAAATGATTTAGCGATAAATCTTTCAGCAGCGCAGTCGCTGCATTCATTAACAGGACAGGTCTTTGGCACTGATTGGGATGCATGGTATGAATGGGGGGCTGCAGTTGTTGAGACAAATCAAAACATCTTTGCGAGCATGTCTGTTTACGAATACCCAACGTACCAACATGAAGAGAGGTGGTGGGATAATCTCATCTTTTGGGAACATAGGATTCATGAGCGTCCCGACGCCCCAGCTGGTTTAAAGGAAGCATCGACTCGTTCTACGTACGATGAAGAAGATGCTTCGCAGTGAATCAAGACAAAAACGAGCACTTTACTGATTCAGAGCAACGTCGAATTTCGTCAATGCAACCCTCGCCAGAGGATTTACAAGATCCATTAGCAGAACCAGTTGGTGCAATTCAGAGTGGTTCACTTGCCGGCAAGACGATGTGGGGCGCAATTTGGTTTCTCGCTGTTCCAATTTTGATTCAGCAAATTTTGGTCGCAACGGTTGGGCTAGCTGACAAAATATTTGCAGGTGCATTGCCTGAAAATATCGTGCTACCAGCAATGGATGCCATTGGGATAGGTTCGTATATCGGTTGGTTTGTTGCAATTGCAATGTCTGGAGTTGGCATAGGCGCCCAAGCATTGATTGCAAGAGCAATGGGTTCGGGTGATACGCAGAGTGCTGAAAATGTACTAGGGCAATCACTCTCACTTGCATTTGTTTGGGGAATTTTCGTTGGGGTCGGTCTTTGGTTTGGTGCTAAACCCCTTGGTGAACTTTGCCAACTCTCAGAAGAAGCTCAGTTTTATCTTGTGCAATACATGAGAGTACTTGCTATTGGAATGCCGGCATGTAGCGTAATGACGACAGGCGCAATGGCACTTCATGGGAGTGGGGACACATTACGTCCTGCAATCGTGACGGTCATTATCAATATTGTCAATGTTATTGTTTCTTGGGGTTTAAGCGGCGCAGATGTACGATTTGGTTCAAGCGTTTTTGAAAACCCAATGTCTTGGGATTTACATATCATTGGCATCGCGGCAGGAACCGCGACTGCTTATGTTGTTGGCGCAATTCTCATCGTACTTGTCTTGTGCAAAGGGGTGAAAGATTTAGTTTTATCTTGGCGCACTATCATGCTAGACGGTGTGATGTTTTGGAGAATAGCCAAGATTGGTATCCCAAACTTTTTTGAGGGTCTTTCAATGTGGATTGCAAACTTGTTTGTCTTGCAATTTCTTGGTCATATTGCTGTAAAAATGGCGAGAGAAGCGGGTTCTGACGAATCAGTTGTGCAGGGACTTCAAGGTGCTCACGTCATTGGGGTGCAATGGGAATCGTTTAGTTTCCTTCCAGGATTTGCAATCGGCGTCGCCGCTGGCACTCTCGCCGGGCAATACCTTGGTGCAAACAACGAGAAACAAGCAAGGAAAGCAATTCTTGCGTGTGTTTTTTTGGCGATGGTATTTATGGGTTCTTTGGGTGTCGTCATGATGTTTGCTGGTGACACATTGACTGCGATTATCTCGACTGAGCCCATTCATT
>CAZVAE010000249.1:0-2308 GCA_964624985.1 uncultured Isosphaeraceae bacterium
AAGTACAGCACTTGCTGACACGTGGACTGTCGATGATGACGGGAAGGCTGACTTTGACAACATTCAAGCAGCGGTAGATGCTGCAAGAGGCGCCGAACCAATCGCTTTCATTTGTGATGAACGTTTCTCTGCTGTTGTCGATGGCTACGTTCTACCAGTTGCTTATTGTTCTTCTTTAGATCTCAGTAATCACAACGACTCAGTTACTCGACTCATCATAGTAGCGCACCCTTCTGGACAGGAATCATTTGCTAGCGTTGAAAAGATGGTTGTAGCGTCGAGTCTTGCTGGTGTAGCAGATGAAACACTTGTTATTTCACCTCAGTTTCCATATTTGGAAGATGTTGTTGCTCACGATCTTGAGAATGAAATCTTATTCTGGAATTCAAGTTGGCGATGGGGACAAGTGAGTAGTGATTTCAATCCTCCAATCTGGCCCGCTCATATTTCGTCATTTGATGTCATCGATCAGATGGTCTTGTCAGTACTCAATAGCGGAAATTTTCCAAACATCGAATCAATCGTTGTCACTGGACATTCGGCAGGCGGACAGGTGGCAGGACGTTACGCAGTCATCTCCAGACTAGAAAACGAATATCTTAAACCATTAGGAATCGATATTACTTATGTTGTATTCGCGCCATCGTCCTACGCGTATCTTGATAACCGCAGACGAGTGGAGGGCACTACAGATACTTTTGAAATACCCGATACAAGCTGTACATATTACGACTGGTGGGGATATGGACTCGATTCTGTTTATTCAGCACTACCTTTCGATGATCCTGAAAGCACACGTGATAAGTTTGAGGAACGCAGAGTTGCATACATAACAGGTGAACTTGACTACGACCCAAACCATAGTTCGCTAGATACTTCGTGCTATGCAATGCTACAAGGTAATCACCGGCTTGAGCGAACAGAAAATCATTACAACCACCTTCAGGATATCTTTGCGTCTTCGATTACCTGCTCAAAACACTTTTTAGTTGTTCCAGATGTAGGACACTCTGAACAGTTTAACTTTAGCTCTGACGAAGCAAGACCCTTTCTCTTCGGCGCAGTTGGTCTTGAGGCAGTAACCGACCAATTGATCACATACATGGATATGGGAGCAGCTCTTGATGTCATGGCCAACGACACAATTCCAGAATGCTCGAATGCTAAACTCACGCAGTGGGATCTTAAGAGCGAAGAAGGCGGCGCAATCACAAGTTGCGGGGGAGGGTGTTTACTTTATACAGCTCCATTGGGATTTATCGGTAATGATGTATTCGCTTATACCATTGAAAATGAAGGTGGTGTACCGTCAACAGCACAAGTGCAAGTATACGTACTAGGCGATGCTGTAATTCAACCAATGATTGATGCTGCCAACAATGGCGATGTTATCTTTGTGCCTGCGGGTATTTACTATGAAGCGATAGATTTCAATGGTAAAGCTATTGAATTACGATCCTTGAGCGGCCCTGCTGCCACTGTGATCGATAATCTTGGAAGAGGGACCACAGTCACGTTCGATTCTAGAGAAGGAGCAGGTAGTATTCTTGATGGTTTTACTATACGTGGGGGTTCAGCAGATCAAGGAGGTGGTGTACATGTGACATATTCATCACCTACACTCAGAAACTGCATCTTTACAGATAACCATGCTAGACGTGGTGCGGGTGTGCGTACCCTAACTAGTTATTCAATCATAGAAAATTGCACATTTCAACGGAATGTTAGCACTGGAGACGGCGCTGGAATGCGGGCATCAGGTGGTGGAAGCGTACAGTTAACAAATTGTGTTTTTACTGAGAATATCTCCGGAGACGATGGCGGTGGCTTCGCTTCCTATTCTTCCCAACCAATTCTCAATAACTGCCACTTTGAATTGAATCGCGCGGGTGATCGCGGAGGTGCAATACGACTTGGAATATCACAGGCAGAAATTACGAACTCTACATTTGAGGAAAACTATGCAGCGTATTTAGGCGGTGGCATACACGCATGGAACGGTTCTACTGTTCAAATATCATCTAACAATTTTCATAACAACTTTGCTTTAGACGGAGCCGCGATATTTGTTGTAGATGATGGAAGTTCGGGAACAGTTTCTGAAAATTCATTCTGCGGCAATCATGTCAATGACCTTTCAGGTAATTGGACAGACGGTGGCGGCAACACAATTACAGATGAATGCCCTCCTGATTGCCCAGACATCAACGGCGATGGGTATGTTGATGTAACCGACTTGCTTGTAATAATTGCTGACTGGGGTTCAACTAACTCCCCCGCGGACCTCAACTTCGACGGCATCGTCGAT
>CAZVAE010000250.1:0-1958 GCA_964624985.1 uncultured Isosphaeraceae bacterium
CGTGGGGTGATTGCCCATGATTCGATTCCAAAAGAGAATATAATGCTCGGTCTTCAAAAAGGAATCTGAAATGACCGCATCAGCAACAACAACACTTGAATCGATAAATCCTGCAACCGGCGAGGTTGTGGGGAGTGTCCCCACCACTCCTGTTGAGGACATCCCTCAGATTGTCGCGAAAGCACGTGTAGCGCAGGAAGAATGGAATGCCATTGGATTAGAAGGACGATCCGCCCTAATGCGTCCAATTGCTGACCGTTTAAAGGAAGAAGCGCATCGCATCGGTCAACTGATTACTGCTGAGATGGGAAAGAGTACACAAGAAGCACAAGGCGAAGCGAGTTACGGTGCTGACAAGTTTGCGAAGGAATTAGTAAGTGCGTTTGAGGCATTCCAACCCGAAGAACTTGCAGATGAAAATACACGATCAATCTTGTACAGGGATCCTCTAGGTGTCAGCGCTGCTATTACCCCTTGGAATTTTCCAATGCTCATGCCACAACAATGCATTGTTCCATCGTTAATGGCCGGCAACTCTGTTGTGTTCAAACCTTCTGAAGAAACGCCGCTTGTTGGTCAAGCGTATGCTGATATTCTGAATGAGTACCTCCCTGAAGGAGTACTTCAAATTATCCACGGTGCTGATGATCAAGGTAAAACTCTCGTTGAATCTGATATAAATTTAGTCGCATTTACAGGATCGAGAGAGGTTGGGGCAAAGATTTTGACAGCATGTGGTCCGGAACTCAAACGAGTCGTCCTCGAACTTGGTGGAAAGGATGCACTGATTGTTCTAGATGATGCAAATCTAGAAGATGCAGCAAGTTTCACAGTTCAAAACAGTTTTAGAAACTCTGGCCAAGTGTGTGTCAGCACAGAACGTACCTATGTTGCGGATGCCGTTGCTGAAGAATTTGAAAATTTAGTTGTAGAAAAAACTAAAGAATGGAAACAGGGCGATCCAACTGATGAAAATGTACGAATTGGACCAATGGTAAGCAGTATTCAGCGTGACATCGTCCTAGATCAACTCGAGCAAGCATTAAAAGATGGCGCTGTATTGCGATGTGGTGGTGAGACGCATGAAAATTTCATTCAGCCAACAGTGTTAACCGGTTGCACGCATGACATGCGAATTATGCACGATGAAACGTTTGGTCCTATCTGTTGTATCCAACGGTTTAGCACTGATACAGAAGCCATTGCATTAGCGAATGAAACTCCATATGGACTTGGTGGTGCGGTGTATGGCGAAACTCAACATGCAGTCGATGTTGCGAGGCAACTTACACCTGGAATGGTTGGTATCAATAAGGGTTGTGGAGGTGCCGAAGGCACACCATGGGTTGGTGCTTGTCAGTCAGGATATGGATACCACAGTGGCCGCGATGGACATCGTCAATTTACACAAGTCCGCATCGTCAGCATTCCAATTCACGAAGCCAAGCCAAAGTATTAATCGTAACCACCACCGCTAGGCATATCTGCATCTTCGAGTTGTAAGTTCGTTTGGAATCTAAAATTTGACTCCGTACGATGACGTTCTGCAAAGAAGAAATCTAGTGCGTACGATTCGCCATCTACAAGATTGAGTCGACTGATGTCCACATACTGCTCTGTTGCTCCATGGATACCGCCTAAATCGATGACTAAAAATCCATCAATGAAAACCCACACGTCATCGTCTCCTACAAATTGAAAATATTGTGCCCCGCCTTCTTGGTATGTGAATTCTGTATGGAGTTCAAACGTAAAGTGAAAATTACGGTCTGGTGAACCGCCTGGATTTCCCCACCCTTGACCTTCGATTGGGAAGAATCCTCCAAGTTGTTGGTAGTATGGATCGAGCTGATCATCGAAGACGTAACTTCCATCTTGCTGCCTTTGCAGTGTGAGCGTAAGAGGGATATTGATGTTTACTCCTTCAACATCGTTGTACCATTGGTTAAACGACTCTT
>CAZVAE010000250.1:1968-2280 GCA_964624985.1 uncultured Isosphaeraceae bacterium
CAATTCCACCTTTTGAAGTGCCGTGCCTAAATCGAATTTTATGATCCCCTAACGACGCGTCGTACATTGTCCAAGAGATTGGCTGCCAATTGCTATCGGTACTCTGCCAACGAACTTTTTTCCCATTCCCAACAAAGACTGGTTTCCCATCACTTCCAAGTTGTGTTGATATATTCTTGCAATATTGTCCAAACCCTTTCGATGGATAGACCTCAAAATCAGGATGTCCATCTCCGGAATCTCCACCCCCGCAACCCCCACTTCGCTCCTTGAAATCGCGAACAGTCCCTGTAAGTTCAATCGTGTCTGGTG
>CAZVAE010000251.1:0-2279 GCA_964624985.1 uncultured Isosphaeraceae bacterium
GGGAGAAGTTGCGATCAGCGCTGCAACACATGGCTCTACTGTTATTGGTGTGATTACACATAAACTTGTTGCACATGAACAGGCGAACGAAGCGTGCGATGAACTCGTCGTGGTGGACACAATGCAAGAACGGCGCACGATCATGATGGAACGAGGAGACGCGTACATCGTTTTGCCTGGCGGACTTGGTACGTATGAAGAGATGTTTGAAGTACTTGTTGGTAGACAATTGGGCGACCATGCAAAACCGATTGGAATTGTGAATGTTGATGGCTACTTTAATCCACTCATTGAGATGTTGAATCATGGAATTGAGCATAAATTCATTCGAGATGCCGTTCACAAGTTGATCTATATTCATGCCTGCCCTGAAGATGTGTTGCACCACATCACATCAACTGAAGTTTCCCAACCCCCGCCCGAAGATATCCTGCCGATGCATGGGTAAGGTTAATCTGTGTACTTCATACACAGGTATAATGCCTTTCGTGGCTACCGAAAAACCGATACTTGGAATGATTGCAGGGAATGGGATACTACCGATCCTTGTAGCAAGGAGTGCACGCGCTTCTGGCTTCCGAGTTTGTTGTGTTGGTCTTCGCGGGCAATGTGTTTCAGAACTTGCTAAAGAGTGTGACACTTTTTCGTATGCTGGCATGGCTCGTATTGGTCGGTGGATTCGACTTCTCAAAAAATGGGGAGCGAGTGATACTGTGATGGTTGGGGGCGTTGGCAAAACCGTCATGCATGATCCATTTAGCGTGATTCGGTTGATGCCCGATCTTACATCACTCCTACTTTGGTATCGTCGCCTGCGGTATGATCGAAGGGATGCTACAGTTCTTTCAGCAATTGCTGATGAATTGCATAAATCAGGAGTAACCCTCATCGACTCAACAACACACATTCCAGATCACCTTGCAGGAAATGGCGTACTTGGACAGGTGACACCAAGCGCAAAACAAAAAGCTGACATCGAATTTGGATGGCCACTTCTCACCCAAAGTGCAGCCCTTCACATCGGACAATCCATAGCCGTTCGTGATGGTGATGTCCTTGCTGTTGAAGCGATTGAAGGAACGCAAGCACTTATCGAACGCGCGGGGACACTTTGTAAGAAAAACGGTTGGACATTGCTTAAAACAGCAGCAGATGACCACGACATGAGAGCTGATGTTCCGTCCATTGGTGTTCAAACAATTGAGCAAGTTGCCAACGCAGGTTGTGGGTGCATTGCCGTTGGATCTGAACGAGTCATTTTGCTTGACGCCCCTGCTGTCATCGCTGCTGCGAACGAAGCCGGTATTGCGCTCGTTGGCGTGCAAAATGAATAACGTACCATTCGTCTCAAGGGCTGGCTTAAAACTAGAACACGCTCTAAACACGTTTCAATTTGATGTAACGGGTTTGTCATGTGCAGATTTGGGATGCAACGTTGGTGGATTTACCGATTGCTTGTTACAACGAGGTGCAACCAAAGTGCATGCTGTCGACACCGGATACGGCACACTCGCGTGGACGTTACGAAGCGACTCTCGTGTTGTCACACATGAACGCACGAATGCATTACATTTCGAACCGACAGAACATGTTGATTTTGTTGCGATTGACTTGGGATGGACCCCTCAAAAGTTGGCGTTGCCCGCAGGTTTACAATGGCTGCAAGGTGGTCACATTTTGACTCTTGTTAAGCCGCATTACGAGTTATCAAATGATGAAAAGAGCAGTGAATCTGTGGGTAAGGGTCTTTCTGACGAAGCCATTGGACAAGTCATCGAACGTGTCAAACAATTATGCGACTCTCTACAACTTGAAATAATTGGTGAAACAATCTCTCCAATCAAAGGCAAAAAATCAAGCAAAAAAGGTGATGGAAATCAAGAGTATTTAATGCTCTTAAAGCACGCTTGAACATCCGTTCAAGCGGTGCGAAACGACCGTTCCTAGAGTACAATATGAGGTCTTACTAGGGACTCAATGAGCGATACTCCAGAACAAAATCCAGATGCGCAAAACGATGAAATCGTAAACAACATCGGCGCAGTTACAGATCAACTGATTGAACGAGAGTTGCATGACAGTTACTTAACGTATGCAATGTCTACAATCATGGATCGAGCACTTCCAGATGTGCGTGATGGCCTAAAGCCTTCACAAAGGCGCATCCTTGTTGCGATGCATGACCTCAATCTAACTCCTGGACGTAAACATCGTAAGTGTGCAAAAATTGCTGGCGATACCTCGGGTAACTACCACCCACATGGTGAATCTGTGATTTA
>CAZVAE010000252.1:0-2265 GCA_964624985.1 uncultured Isosphaeraceae bacterium
TTTGAAACGGCGAGTAAGATTGACATTGCACTAACAGCTGAAATTGAGATGAACGTTCGCATAATTCGCTCCTTGAATTGTTGATACAACTCCTTCGCCAACTTTCTGCGCCAACTTCATCGTTACTTATTGTGCTGTTTTATCCTTCTGGCTTGTACGGTTCATACCACCGCGTACTTCGCGCAGTCCGCACAAACATTCTGGCAATTCATCCCAATGTGTGGTGTAACAAGGCGATTTTCGAAGCTGCTTCATCTGCATGACGTTTGTAAATCCCGTTGATGCAAAACGAAGCGTACCGCTGCCCATGCTTCCATTGACCGAATCGAGCAGTAGCATCATGCGTTTATCACGCGCTTGTTCTTCTGGGGAATCAAACAAACTGCACTGCACTGGCCCTTTTGATAACTCTGTGAAATGCACCCCCGCACGTTTATATTGAAAACCCGCTTTCCACATGGGCTTCGCAAGTTCAAGAGCTGCCTTAATGATGGTATGCGTGACATTTGTGGGCGGTATGAGTTCCACGACCGCTGATGCAGAATGCCTAGGAATTTGATGGTTGAATAAACTTGTATGAAAAAACACACGAAGCACTTTTGCGACAAGTTTTTCGTTCCTTAATTTTTCAGCAGCGCGAGTAGCATGTGACGCTATCGCCTCGGAAAGTTCTTGCCATGTTGATACGGGCGAGCCAAATGAACGAGAACGGAGCAATGTTTTTCGCTGCTCTGGTGATTGTTCAAGTCGGAAATATGTGTGTCCCTGCAATTCCATTACCGTTTTCATTGCCACAATGTTGAATGAATCACGAACGCGTGTTGCATCCATATTCACCAATTGAAACGCTGTGTTTATGCCAATGTTTCGTAATTTTTGGGACCATTTATGACCAATTCCCCAGATATCCCCTACATCGACCGAGCGAAACATCTCATCTGGTTGCTCTGGAACAACTGCAACACCGCCTGTATCAAGATGTTTCTTTGCGTAATGATTCGCAAGTTTAGCAAGCGTTTTTGTTTTTCCAATGCCAACAGAAACAGGAATTCCTGTCCACCGCAAAATAGCCGCACGCATATTCCGCATAACCGATCGATAGTTTCGCCCTTTTAAACCGTTAAGGTTGATAAATGCTTCGTCAATAGAGTACACCTCAACATCTGGTGAAAACAGGTGAATTGTTTGCATAACACGACGTGACATGTCACCATATAACGCAAAGTTTGATGAACGCACAACAACGTTGTGTCGTTTGACAAGGTCTCGGCACTCAAAAATTGGTTGCCCCATCTTGAAACCCAATTGTTTTGCTTCTTGAGAACGTGCAATGATGCAACCATCGTTATTTGAAAGAACGATTACAGGAACTCTTTCAAGCCGCGGCTCAAAGACACGCTCACATGATGCGTAAAAATTATTGCAGTCGGCTAATGCGTACATTGCAACCTATGTACTGACCATGTCACAACACCCCAAATGGTTACGTCCGTCTCTGAACCAACTTCAATGGGCGAGTATTCACCTTGATCGGCGTTGCTTGGTTCGGGGAGTAGCGATGCCACTTTGCCTCGCTTTGAAAGTCGTTTCACTGTAAGCCCACCATCAATCACCGCAATGACAATGCTTCCATGTGCAGGCGTGATTGAACGATCAACAATGAGCAGATCGCCATCGTGGATGCCCGCACCGCCCATCGAATGCCCGCTTGCACGAACAAAAAATGTGGCGATTGGATTTGTCACAAGTTGCTCATTCAAATCGAGCGAGCGTTCAATAAAATCATCCGCTGGCGAGGGAAAGCCCGCCTCAACCCTCCCGCCAATAAGCGGTAATCGTAATTCTTCCACCATTCTCATATCCTAACAAAACCCGTACATTTTGTGCGGCCAAGGGTCTGACCCTCGACATGACCC
Organism: uncultured Isosphaeraceae bacterium; assembly: GCA_964624985.1. Classification (GTDB taxonomy): domain Bacteria; phylum Planctomycetota; class Phycisphaerae; order Phycisphaerales; family SM1A02. Next base: position 1,917 of record CAZVAE010000252.1, read on the forward strand.
TCGAATATGGTACTCTTCGCGCATGACATATCCAACAGCAACAATTGAAACGAGCAAAGGCGCGATTACCATCGAACTTTGGGATGATGTGGCACCAAAACACGCAGAAAACTTTCAAAAACTCGCAAAGGATGGGTTTTACGATGGGCTCATCTTCCACAGAATCATCCCAGGATTTGTGATTCAAGGCGGATGCCCCGATGGCACGGGCATGGGTGGACCTGGGTGTAACGTTGATGCGGAATTCAATGACCGAGAACACCACGAAGGTGTGCTTTCCATGGCCCGTTCCCAAGATCCAAATTCAGCGGGCAGCCAATTCTTTATCTGCCTTGGTCGCGACCCCTGC
>CAZVAE010000253.1:0-2196 GCA_964624985.1 uncultured Isosphaeraceae bacterium
TAACAGTGAAGATGGTAATTCTTTTGGAAGGTCCATCGGTGTTGATGGCAATGTTGCACTTATTGGTGCACCAGCGTCAAGCACAACTATTGGTTCAGCATTTGTATATCGGTTTAGTGGTAATACTTGGATACAAGAAGCAAAACTTGTTGCCTCAGACGGTTCAATTGGCGATGAATTTGGCGGCGCTGTTTCAATAGATGGCGACACAGCATTGGTTGGCTCAATTGGCGGTATAAATAATCGTGTTTATGTGTTCCGTTTTAATGGTAAAGATTGGATAGAAGAAATAAAGTTAAGCCCACCTCTTATAGGTAATACTGTTTCGTTATCGGGCGATGTCGCCGTATTCAGAGGCAGAACAACAGATAATCAACGCGTCGTTTTTGTATACCGTTATGAAAGTGGCGTTTGGAATGAAGAAGCTATTCTCGATTCTGTAACCAGTTGGAGCACTTGGGGGCAACCAGTAGCCATCTCTGGAAATATTATTCTGCTCGGTTACGCATACGACAATGATCTCGGTAATGAGGCTGGTTGCGTATATGTTTATCGTTTTGATGGCAGCAACTGGGCTGAAGAAGCAAAACTGCTTGCAAGCGATGGCTATTCATATAATCATTTTGGGTTTGCAGTCGCGATTGATGGTGATGCCGCCTTAATTGGTGCGCCTTGCTACAGTGGGTGCATTGATGGCAAGTCATATTTCTTTAGATTTGATGACAAGGAATGGGTCGAAGAAACCACAGTACAAAACGGATACTCATGCGGCACAGCTGTTTCGATAGATGGAAATAGTGCTGCAGTTGGAGCTTATGGAGATAGCGGCGATGATTACCCCGGATCAGTTCACATCTACAGTTATACTGATGCGTGGACTTTAGAAAGTTCTATTTACTCACCTAACAACGACTATGATTCCTATGCTTATTCTGTTGCCAATTCTGACAACAACGTATTCGTCGGAGCACCAACAGCTGCACACGACGGGTGGCGTGGCGCAACACACGTTTATAGAAAACTCGCTGAATCGGATTGCAACGCAAACGGTGTTCCCGACGAGTGCGACATTGACGATGGCACAAGCAACGATGTTAATGGAAACGGTATTCCAGATGAGTGCGAAGTTGATTGCAACAATAATGGTGTACCAGATTACTGGGATATCAAAACTGGCATTTCGTTTGACTGCAACAATAACGACTCTCCTGATGAGTGTGATATTGCATATGGATTAAGTGACGATGTTAATGTCAATAGCATTCCTGACGAATGTGAAGTTGATTGCAACTCAAATGGCTATCCGGATGACTATGACATCAAGATGGGATGGTCAGAAGATGTGAATGGTGACATCATTCCAGATGAGTGCCAATGTATCGCAGACATCACTGGTGACAATATGGTTGATGTTAATGATCTTCTTGCAATCATTGGGTACTGGGGTTCTGATGGACCCCTTGGTGACATAAACCAAGACGGCATCGTCGATGTCTCCGACTTACTCATTGTCATTAGCAACTGGGGAGAGTGCGAGTAACTCAATCGAGATTCTTCCCGTACTGCCCAATACTCCTACCGAGTTCTCGACCTGCCCTCTTATATTGTATAGCTCCATAACGACATAACAAATACGCATTCACATATGAACGCCATCGTTCAAAAGTATCAGGCATATCCGGCCGCCCTCTTGGATATGCTTCACACTCATGTTCTGCTAAATATTCATACTGTTTTTTTGTGCAGCGAGGTCTAATGTCAACCTTAACTAAATCAGGGCGTAACACACATACCTCCTCGAACGATTGAGCTGGCAGTTTGAAACGCTCTGAAAGAGTACGCATCACTTTTTCAAAATCACTAAGCAATTCAAATTCATTGTCTGACAACCATTTCGAAACACGTGCAAACACATCTATCACATCATCGCTAACCTGATCAAGAAGTACCAACCTTGCGTTATGAATAACATCTTGTAGTTGCCCTACCAATGGGTCATTCGATTCTATGCCAGTAAAACATTCCCCACCAACACCTATCCCCATATAAGGATGCCCCTCGTATTCATGTTGAGCTACATATGTATCTTTCACAATTGGCGAGAGTTGAAACGCCCATAGGCTTGCTCTTCTGGCTAGTTGCTTTGCGCATGGCTTGTTCCCAGCCTTTAACTTGTTCACCAACTCAATCAGAAGG
>CAZVAE010000254.1:0-2186 GCA_964624985.1 uncultured Isosphaeraceae bacterium
CAGTTCATCATTCCACGTAGCAAAAGCAGTAGCCGCACCACTTCGTTGCCAATCAGTTCTGAACCAGTGAATGTTGCTTAGTTGATTGTTTGTTTGTTTTATGAGAACGGGTTCTAAAGAACTCGCAAGAGATGTAGGAATCATGCTATTCGCAGATTCAATCATTCTTGCTTCTCCACATCGTCTCGCACATTTAAAGCGTAATCTCAATTTATCTAAGAATCAAGTCTATTCATTGGGGGGTTGCTCATTTACTCTATAGAACATACGTTATAGGGGTGAAAACAGCGGAATGGGATGTTTTGGTTATTGATTTAGATGGTACGCTTTTGTGCAAACTGGGCGAAGTTCCAGACCAGAATTTGTACGCCCTCGATGAAGTTAGAGAGAGCGGAACCGAGATCGTTGTTGCAACAGGTCGCTGTTTTGCAGAGTGTCAACATATCATTGAGGCAATCCAACATGATGGAGTGTGTATCACGGCGGGTGGCTCACAACTCACTGATAGCGACGGGAATGTTGTATCTAGCAATGGGGTAGATGAAGATATCGTCGGGGAAGTCACAGCAAGAGTCCTAGAAAATGAGTTACGTTGCTTGCTTCTAAAAGATGCAACGAATTGTGAATGTCAATATGTTCTTGTCGGCAATGCGCCTCTCCACCAAGCATCCGAGTGGTGGTTTGAAGCTCTTGGAATTTCTGTACTTGAGATAGAAACAATTGATGAAGACCCATGGCCACAACACACATTACGGGCCGGAGCGGTTGCGCATAAAAAACAGTTAAAACCTGTCGCATCACACCTTGAACAATCACTGCTAGGCAGAGCGAAAATGCAACATTGGTCAGCAGTAACCTCTACACAAGCGACTGGCTCTTCAACTCACTTACTTGAGGTGTTTGGCTACATGGTCAATAAATGGTCTATGTTGGAACGGCATTTAGGAGCATCAATTGACCAAAAACGTATCGCTGCTATTGGAGATGGCTTGAATGATGTGGAGGTTTTGAAAGAAGCGTGCCTCTCGATTGCGATGGAGAATGCAACTTCTGCAGTGCAGCAACACGCAAACGTCATTGCAGGTCATCATAATGAACATGGTTTCGCAGAAGCAATGCGAAGGTGGATAGTTCCTGGAAACACCTACCTATGAATGCATCTTCAAATCAATTAACCGCGGAAGCGGTTTGGACGATTCCTGCAATCCTCAGTGGGTTAGAACAAGTTTGTTCAGATTGGCAAATCTACTCGCCTAAATGCGAACCATTTTGGGCTGAGGCATCAAAGTTTAAGCATTGTCGAAGGGTGTATGACGCATGCCGTGGCGTAACTCTCGCCCTAGAAGCAGGGCTTCCTGCAGTCATTTTTGTGCCAAATCGTCAACTTCCAAATGTCATGAATTTTGCACGTTCGTGCGATGTGCAAGCACCAATGATAATGGTCATAGAGGACCATCCCACTCTAGCGCCTCAACATTTGCCTAGAGAATCATCTACACGCGCTGGCTTAACGGTTATTGAACCATGTTCACCTTCAGAGGTGATGTATTGTGCTTCCGCTGCAGCAAGAATGTCCGCTGCAACTTCTACCCCTACAGTACTAGTTGCTCATCACGGTTTGCTTGGAGGTTCAGCTACACTTGATGTGCAGGGGATTGTTGAGCAGATTCCGCAAAGACAATCGGCTGAGTCGATAGACGCAATACGCCTTGGAAGAAAATTAGAGTTAAACAGACAGAGGACATTGCCAAGTCCGGGCGAGAAGATTTCAGTTGGTTTCATCACCATCGGGCTATCTGACCCCGCGTTGAAGTATCTTGTGAGTGAGTTACAGTTGCTTGGTCGAGTGCCAATGCTGAACTTGCGGCTCATTCATCCTTTGGACAGAGTTCCCGTAGAGCGACTTCTCTCTCGGTGCCGTCATGTTGTTGTGTTAGAGCCGAGACCCGGTGAGATTGAGAAAGAAATCATAACCGTAGCCCAATCTATGTTAAGAGAGGGAGGAGAAGTCGCAGCAATATGGGGTCGCGAGTTGCCGCCAACTAATCCAGAGCATGAACCTGTAAACGTGCCCGTGGATTCCTTACATCCGTCGATCGTTGCTAGATTAACGCAACATCTTTTGCATGATGTGACACCTTCTGCTCAAGAGAGTGCGCAATTACTCCAAAAGCTTCCGAACTTGG
>CAZVAE010000255.1:0-2170 GCA_964624985.1 uncultured Isosphaeraceae bacterium
TGACCAAAACGTCATTGTTGCAACCGCAGTTACACCAGGAAGTTCTTCGAACCCAATTACATTCAATGGGAATACCATTGGAGTACCAGGACCACCAACGAACCCCCTCACTCCGAATGTTGCAAAACGATATTGCGATGGCGTTCAATTTGCATCCAATTTTAACGTTGGTTCACCTCAAACATACTCTTCTGTCACTGCTTCTGGGTGGGGAATTGGCGTAATGACAACTGGGAAGGGGCCTAATCGAGATAACTATCTTGGCTACAACACCATTTCTTATGCTGGAGCAACGCCATACGCCTCTCCGGCGTCCGATCCACACATTGTGCACGCTCAAGCGTATACGAATACTTTTGGCTACACCGACTCTGCGGCTGCACAAGTTGCTGGAGCAACAGCAATCCTCCAAGGATTTACGAAACAAATTTTTGGCATTCCGATGGGACCACAAATATGTCGTCAACTCATTGCAGGTGGCAAGTACGAAGGCCGTGCACGAGATGGGACTCCAATTCTCAACCCTGCCGACAATATTACAGTTGAAACAGGTGTGGATTCAAGTTGCGAAACAACACCTAACACGCTTGATTGGGATTGGTGCCCTGTTGGTGGTGGAAACCTCGTTGGAAACTTAAATGACCCAAGAAATGCCATGGTCAATGCAATCTTGAACCCAATCTTTGACACTCCAAACATCGATACGACGTTGTTAATTCGAGGGACTCTCTTGTTTGGAAATCGGTTCTCGTTGTCTGCAATTGATGGCAATTTACTTGGTGCAATTCCTGTTCGCACAAGAGCACACGTACCATATAACATCCCAAGTTCTGTTCCTGGTGGACCTGTCCGCTACTTAGGAAATGGATTAGTAACAGATCTGTATTTATCCGGTGAATTGCAAGATGCACTGCCAATGAATAACACCGCAACAATTGATGTCACTCTCTTCCCAACGCAACAGAGCAATATGTTTATGCGGCTTGAGATGCTCGACGCTCGCACTGGTCGATGGCGACAAGCAGCAGCAACTGTTGCATTGCCAGCGGGTTCGACTGACGCTTCATTTACCGTCGAACGTGCCTCGGCATTCATCAACCCTTCGAATAATAGTTACCATATGCGGCTCATTACCATTGATGTAAACTCACCGAACGATGAGGGGCCAACTGCAATATATCCGGTCCTTTACGATCTAGTCACCATTACTTCTGGTCTCATTCAGAACTAATACTGAAGTTCCGTTTCAAAACTATAACCATTGAGTACCATTGGTGTCACTTGTCTTTGTTTATAATCCCTTGTCTCGATAACGAATCATCTTGACATGATTGCCTCGTTCATTCAATTCCACCTCGCTCATAAATGCACGAATCATCGCTAGTCCACGACCAGATGGCAGAGTCAAGTTCTCATCAGCTGTAGGGTCAGGAATTGATTCGGGATCATACCCACGACCCTGATCTTCCACTTCGATTTCAATACATTCTTCACTGACCATCCAAGTAACAATGATTTCATCTGCTTCATCTCCATTGTGACCATGAAGAAGCGCATTCGCTAGTGCTTCTTCGAATGCAACACGGACAGAAAACATATCATGTTCCGTATACTCATGTTCTTGCATTAACCCTAGAACAGCTTCTTGTACGACATCAAACGAATCTCGATCACCGAGAATCGTCTGTTTGTATCGAGTGGGTTGTTCGTGTTCAGAGCACATCAACGTATAAGAATTAGGGAAGAAACAAGGTGTTCTTCTTCATACTCCTTTTGATTATCCCCATGCACCTTTCCATCTCTGGCGAATTAGGGGATAGAGCTTGGACAACTCAGCGAATCGATGTCATCGCATCTGCTAGAGAATCACAAAGCGTAAATGCCTTGTCCAACTTTGTAATACGGAACACATCACGAATAGGACCCTCAAGGGAAGCGAGAACAAGAGCCCCCTTCTTATCGCCAACCTTCGTGTTTACTGTGATCAACATTCCCAACGCTGAAGACGAAAGGGCTGAAACATTTTGAAAGTTCAGAATGATTTTTGGGCAACCCTTCCGTTCAATGACGGATGTGAGTTCATCACCAATTCGTTTAATGCAGATTTCGTCAAGTATGTTGCTCTCGACGAATTCTACGTTCGTTATTCCATCGCGTTCGAAAATCTGTA
>CAZVAE010000256.1:0-2168 GCA_964624985.1 uncultured Isosphaeraceae bacterium
CGAAGGAATCGTTCGGGGTGAGGCATCAATCCAAAAACCAAACCACTCGGATCACAAATGCCCATCACATCTCCCATTGAGCCATTGGGGTTGTCATTGGCACTATATCGACATGCAATCTGACCATTCTCTTCAAGCGCTTGCATCGTCTCATCATTGGCTACAAATCGACCTTCGCCATGTGCGATTGGGATACAAGATGTTGTTGTTGACTTCAGGTTTTTCGTCCAGATACAACGCGTGTTTGTTGGAACGTGAAACTCAACCCATGTATCGATGAATCTCGCTGTTTTGTTTTGAGCAAGTGTTACAGTCGGTGAAGGAGCAACCGTATCCCATTGGCTTCCAGGTGTTGGACCTGGCAAGAGTCCAAGCTGCACTGCAATTTGAAAACCATTGCATGGTGCAATCATCGGGACACCTCTTTGAAGTGCTTCGATGAATTTTGAGTAGAGGGTTTTGCGCATGAGGTTTGCCATAATGCGACCTGCAGCAATTGAATCACCGTAACTAAATCCACCCGGCAAACCGATTAAATCAAACTCATCCATTGCACTTGGATTGGACAAGAGCTCGTGAATGTGTAACGACACTGGAGTTGCCCCCGCTAACGCAAACCCTTCTGCAAGTTCAAGGTCACAGTTGATTCCTGGTGCAGTAATGATGAGCGCGTTCGTCATTTAAATCACCATTCCCGTCGACCAAGCGTCAAACAGTTCCTGTAACGACCAAGTGTGTTCACCACACTCAAGGGTTTCTGTGTTTGTAAATTCTCCAACAACTGTATGTGGGATACCTTTAAAGTGTTCGGTTATTGCACCAAGGTGCTCTGTTTTTACTTCGAGTAAATATCTTGATGGTGTTTCTGAAAAACAAAGCGACATATCTTCAAGTGTTAGTTGTAAGCCTATTCCTCCTCCAAATGCCATTTCAGCAGCAGCGACCAACAATCCGCCCTCGCTACAATCATGGGCGGAACAGACAAGGTTCTTTTGAATTGCCTCATACACTGCTCTTGCATTTCTCGGTCCATCAACAAGTGAAACAGAAGGCAGGGTTGTATCACATGCAGCGTTTGGGTCAACGAGGAGTACGTGAGAACCGCCCATCTGCGGTGTTGTATCACCTACAAGAACAAGGGCGTTTCCTGCTTGTTTTGCATCCATGGTGATACAAGTTGCGATGTCATCAATCACACCAAAGCCGGAGATGAGCATTGTTGGAGGGATGTAAATCGTCTCACCAGACTCGGTGGTAAACTGATTGTTTAAAGAATCTTTCCCAGAAATAAAGGGCGTCTTATATGCCTTGGCTGCGTCGTAGCAGCCATGAGAGCAACGAACCAACCGTCCCAGTGATTCTTCATCTTTCGCGCTTGGCCAACAATAATTATCAAGTATTGCAATCCGAGATGGGTCGCCGCCGACACAGACGATGTTACGAACGCACTCATCTATTGCCGCAGTAGCGATCAAGTAAGGGTCATCCGCAAGGGCGGTGGTAAGGCCACTTCCGATTGCGAGTCCTTTTGTTGATTCTCGCACAGGAGTAATGACCGCAGCATCTGATGGCGCGTGACCCGATGGCCCTACAAATGGCCGAATCACGCTTCGACCCTGCACTTCGTGATCATACTGTTGCACAATTGATTGTTTCGAAGCGATATTTGGATGTGCTAACAATTTCGGAAGCATTGTTTTAATATCGATCGTGTTTGAACCTTTGTTCTTTGTCGGTAATGGAGACCAGCGAGCGGTTCGCGTTGTTCCGGGATAACCTTCATGTAGAAAATGCATGTCAATTTGTCCAACAATAGCATGTTCATACTTCAAGATTAAATCGATGTCAGGTGTTCCAAACTCACCTAGGTCGCATAGTTCGACTCCATGTCGATCGCAAATTTCTTGAAGTGCAGCAACATTGTTAGGGGGGACTGAAAGAACCATTCGTTCCTGAGCTTCACTAATCCAAATTTCAGATGGCGTTAAACCGGTGTATTTCAGTGGTGCTTGTTCAAGATTCACCGTTGCACCAATTTTTTCACCCATTTCACCAACAGCGCTTGAAAATCCACCAGCACCGCAATCTGTGATTGCGCTGAAGAGACATCCTGATTCCGTATCGCGAGCTTCTAAAATTGCATCGAGTGCTTTCTTCTCGGTAATCGG
>CAZVAE010000257.1:0-2142 GCA_964624985.1 uncultured Isosphaeraceae bacterium
ACCTTATCTCAATGGACGCTGGTAGTGATGAAGATTTGGACAATGTCTTTGGCTCCCTTGGAGAACTCGATTTTCTTGTACATTCCATTGCGTTCGCAGATAAAGATTGGCTGAAAGAAGGTACGTTTACGGCCACTCCTCGAGAGGTCTATACCCAAGCTCTCGATATCAGTGCGTATACCCTTATGGCGATGGCAAATCGAGCAGTGCCATTGATGAGAAATGGCGGTTCTATCATTTCAATGAGTTACTTAGGTGCAGTCAAAGCAGTGCCAGGATACAACGTCATGGGCGTTGCAAAGAGTGCCTTGGAATCTGCGACGAGATATCTTGCACTAGAACTTGGCGAAAAAAATATCCGTGTCAATTCTATTAGTGGAGGCCCCTTGAAAACATTGTCCTCGATGGCAGTTGGCGGGTTTAGTTCAATCCTTGACTGGGTGGAAGAAAAAGCACCCCTCAAACGGAATGTGACAGGTGAGGATGTTGGGAATTCTGCGGTGTATCTGTTAAGCGATATGTCTTCGGGTGTGACAGGGCAAGTGCTCTACGTCGATTGTGGCTATTCTTCAATAGGGTTGTAAAAAAACCAAGGCGCATCACTTGTCAACATTTCTGGTGGGACAATCGTGTCGCGAATGCTCACGCATAGTTCTTCCAAATGTTCGCCTGTATGTGCGCTGACACAAATGTCAGCATCATCGCGACCTGAGAGGTCTGATTTTGTGCAGACCTTGAGGGAGTTTTGCGTTGCTGGCAACCATTCAGATTCAGCATCTGCAATACGAATTGTCAGAACAGCATCCTCGGCGATGCCTTTTGCGAGATTGATAGCTTCTTGTTCGATGTGATCATCTGATTGTCGAAATCCTGGGAGATCGTACAAGTCAATCATTAGTCCAGCGCAATTGATTCTTGTGCCAACAGCATCGCGAGTGGCACCGGGCCGTTCATGGACGATCGAAGTCTCTTGCTTTGTCAGCGCATTCATTAAGGTGCTCTTGCCAGTATTTGGCATGCCAAGCAAGACTACTTTTGGCGGATAGATGAGACGATTGAGGATGATTGCACGCTCTATATCCTCTTCACTCGGTGTGGCACCCCGCAATTTATCTGGTTGTTGCAGAAGTAGCTCTGTAGCAAGCGGACTTTGTGCAATTGAGAGCGTTTGCAACATTGCAATTTCAATCTCGTCACGAGCTTCAGGATAGCTGGGGTTGCCTGCACGTTGAATGCCAAGTTCCTCAAAGCGTTTACCTAATTTCCGAAGAATATGCGTGCCTCCATGAGGCATGATGAGTGCGAGCGTTTTATTCAGTTTGACACAGATCGCCTCATCTATATCTTGAATATTTACGAGATGCAATGTGCCTTGCACCCATGCAGAGCGATTAGTAAGCCGCGAAAGTTCTGAATCGACGTCACCCTCAAGTTGAATGATTGAAATAGCACCCTGATAGGGTGGAGTTAACAAAGACCACGTTGTCTTACCCATCGTCTTCTACAGAGATTGCGTGTGAAACTGAGGCAGCGATACCTTGAAATTGCAAATCAGGAATAATCTGCTCGATGAGGTCATCTTCTTCAAACAGTGTCAATGCGTCACCACCTGTTGCGAGAATTCTTGGGTATGCCCCATATCGAGACGCGTATTGTTCACTTAACTGTCGAACCATCCCTTGGATGCCATGAAACACACCTTGTAACATTGCCTGGGCGGTGTTCTTACCAAACGCCTCTTTTAAAGGTGGCTCAAACTCAACTTCAGGAAGTGAGCCAGTTCCAGTATGCATCGATTCCAATTGCATTCTTGCACCCGGAGCGATTGCGCCACCATGGAACGTGCCCTCTCCATCAACGAAATCCACTGTCACGCACGTCCCCGCATCAACGACAACACACGCTTGTTTCGTGTACTCCCATGCTGCAGCAGCATTTAAGAGCCTGTCGACTCCAGTCATCGTTTCTGGATCTAAATGTTGTCCGATTGCAACAGGCACATCATCGCCAATGCGCCATATTTGTTTCGAAGTTTGGTCTGTGAGGGTCGCAATCAACGCTTCGGCGACAATATCGTTCGTCGAAGCAATCACAACTTGTGGGCTTTCACTCTCCAGTGATTTCCACTCAGCCAAAGCATGT
>CAZVAE010000258.1:0-2097 GCA_964624985.1 uncultured Isosphaeraceae bacterium
GTTTGATAAACATCAATACAGCTCCGGTTGAAGTGATGCGAGCACTCCCTCATATGTACAAAGCCGTACACAAGACCCAAACAAATGGAAATGACCAGAACCCTCGAACGCTCATTCCAGAATCGATCGTGCAGTGGCGTGAATTGCAAAATGGTTCCTTCGTGAATGCCATTACAAGTACAGGCATCACAGGCGGACCCGACTTTAGTACTGGATACAATGGAGATGAGCCCTACAGCAACAGGTCGTTGACGCTCGGATTGACTCTTGGAGGCGGCGTTAAAGATACACGCGGCTTCTCATCGCCAGGTGAAATTGGAGTTTTGCAACAATCAGGCAGTGTTGATGATGTGTACGAACCATGGCACCTTGATGCAGAGCACCAGGCGGTACGAGATGCTGGAGCATGGCATATCAACTTTGCAGCGATGGAGCCATTCTTTGACGCAACGGGTACTGGAGAAATGATTTGGGATGATTTGAGTGGCAATAATCGGTATGACACTGGCGAGCCTGTTGCTGGTGCACATCTAAGTACAGATGTCAATGCCGTCGATTACTACACCGTGAATGATTTGATTGGAGATGGTGTCAGTGGTGATGCTGAAGAAATGAACCTATTGCAATCAGGAATATCAAACCTCATTACAACGAACAGCGATGTCTTCACTGTGCATATGCGGATTCGTACATTCAAACGAAACCCAGTAACAGGAATTTGGGATGCAACGGACATCGAACAAATTGTCGACGACAGTAGATACGTGATGCTCGTTGACAGAAGTAATGTCAATATCCCTTCAGATAAGCCCAAGATACTCTACTTCGAAAAACTTCCAAATTAATGTTTAACAAGAAATACGTGTGATTTTAATCCCGTCTCGCCACGCTCATCCGCACAATGACTTGGTGGGGCGGGTTTTTCTTGTTGGGGTAAAAATAAGTTGGAATCTTATAAACAATAAGGAGTATCAAATGAAGTACATTGCATTGTCCAAGCCCTTTTTCATAAGTTAGAATATGGAAATGAAAGAAGTTCCAGTTCCGACAACACACATTCCAAAACATGTTGCAATCATCATGGACGGAAATGGTCGATGGGCAGAGTCGCAAGGCATGCCGAGGTCAAAGGGACACGCAGCGGGTGCGGTTAGTGTCAAAAAAATCGTGCAAAGGTGTGTTGAACTTGGCGTAAAGTATCTAACACTCTACTCTTTTTCAACCGAGAATTGGTCTCGCCCTGAATCTGAAATTGATGCCTTGATGGAATTGTGAGTTGTTAAACTTGCGAGCGAAGTTCCAGAACTCACAAGAGAGGGGATTCGTTTGCGACATTTTGGTCGTCGTGACCACTTTTCTGAACAAGTCCTGCAAGCAATCGATGCTGGTTGTGAAGCAACGAAGGATGGAGAAGTATTAACTGTAGGATTGGCGCTTGACTATTCTGGAAGAAGTGAACTTCTTCATGCTGTTTCGCAATTAGTTAAAGATGGCGTTTCAGTGAATCAAGAAGAATTAGAAGCGCGTCTGTATACATCAGACATTCCGGACCCTGATTTACTTATACGAACTGCTGGAGAATATAGAGTTTCAAATTTTTTACTCTGGCAAATTGCGTATTCAGAAATTGTGGTTACTGAAGAGTGCTGGCCGGACTTTGATGAGGATTCATTTGATGAAGCCATTATAGAATTTGCGGGTCGTACGCGTAAGTTCGGTACAGTGAAGTAAAAGGCGGCTCTAGATCACCGTTTGAGAACGTTTTGGTCCAACACTTACAATCGAGATGGGCAATTCAAGATACTCAGATATACGGTTCAAATATGCTTTCGCATTCGGTGGCAAATCTTCTGGAGATGTGACATCGTCAATTTCTTCTGACCAGCCAGGCATTGATTCAAAAATTGGTTTTGCTTTCGTTAGCCCTCTAGCATCTGGAATGAATCGCTCATTTCTAGAACCATCTTCAAATTCATAGCCAACACAAATTTTGATCTCGTCAAAGCCACTAAGAACATCAAGAAGCATGCAGGCAATTGAAGTAGCCCCGCAAATCATTGCGGAGTATTTGACTGCGACAAGATCAAGCCATCCGCA
>CAZVAE010000259.1:0-2023 GCA_964624985.1 uncultured Isosphaeraceae bacterium
TCGGCTTGTTATGGAGAGGACCGAGCACAAAATGCTCGCGGGTTCACTTGCAGATGATTTTGCAGATGCACATGGATTGCCTTCTGTGAATATTTGCTCAGATGGTGCAAAAGCAAAGTGGGAACGATGGAATGAATCGAATGCTACGGCAACCCCTCCTGCTCCCTTTGATCATGGGGATGGAGAACTCTTTGGAAGTCATGATACGATAGGAACGCTCGCCATTGATACAAGTGGAGTGATGGCTGGTTCCTGTTCTACGAGTGGCATGGCGTGGAAAGTTCCGGGACGAGTCGGAGACTCTCCTATCATTGGACATGGGCTTTATGTTGACCCCCTACGAGGAGCAGCAACTGGAACTGGCCATGGTGAACTTATCAGTGGAATCTGTGGTGCCTTTCTCGTCGTTGAATTAATGGGACAAGGTGCAACTCCTTCAGAGGCGATTCACGATACGCTTGCACGATTAGTAGAATGCTGGCCGTTGAAGCAAGAACACCAAGTCGCGTTCATTGCAACAACTCCGCAAGGTGAATTTGCCGGTGGTGCGCTTCGCTCTGGATTCAAGTATGCAGTGTGTAATGATGGACAAAAACAAGTACGCGAGCCCGACATCATTTTGCACGCGGAGGTGTGACAGTCACCTCACGCTACATTCGTGTATTGATCGAGAACCGGAAATTTGCAGAGATGTAGGACTTCAGAAACGGCTTTAGATCCAACGATGTATACTTGCACCCCTACTTCAGTAGCCCTTCGCAAAATTGCAACGATACAAGCAGCTAGCTTCGTATCAGCGAAGTCGACAGAAGTGAAATTGATCCAGACTGCAGGTGGATTGGTCTCAAGGGTTTCTATAGCAAGTTGCCAAAACTCACGAACGACTTCTATTTTTCGGAGATCACCCCCAACCGCGACGACATCGCTGCTGTCCGGAATTCTCATTGTTTGTGGGATTTCGTTCAGAGAATTTCCTAAATTCATGTTTTGATATGCGATCACGGCACGGCCTCCAGGTGCGTTGTTGCGGTTTCTATGACAACCGATAAGAATGCACATCTTTTCAACAATCTCCACAAAGAAGTAAAAAGCCCCTCTCGCAGGATGAGAAGGGCTTCAATCACTTACAAACAAAAGTGTATCACATTAGTCGCCAACAACTGGGTACGGGGAGAGTGACGATGGTTTATCAAGAATCATAACTCTTCGCCAATCGTCAACGTACATTCTGTCATTGTCGTTGTTCACAACCGCTATCCCAGCATCATTTTCTGAATACGTTTCAGATAAGCCATCCATATTAGGGGTCAAATCTTTGAGAATAGCATTTGTCGAGTGCTTGTTTGATTGACACCCAATAAGAGCGGCTAAAAGTGAGGCGAAAGTGAGTGTAAAGATACATTTTTTCATAGATAAACTCCGTAAATCAATCGTGTCGTCGATGTGGACAGTATACACATCTGATTCAATTTGTTGTTGATTTTCATCTATATTCGTACGCTCGTGCTATCCTTCACATCTATGAAGAACGACATGACAATCGCTGAATTGCAAGAGTTGATTCGAAAGCGCTATTACAAGACGGATTCTGCCAGAGGGACTGCAAAGACGTTTCTCTGGCTTTCTGAGGAAATTGGCGAGTTAGCACATGCACTCGGTAAGTTCGAGCGAGGTGATGTCGATATCGAGAATCTACGCGAGGAATTTGCAGATGTACTCGCTTGGCTGACCACCCTTGCCAATATCACTGATATAGACCTTACGAAGGCAATTCATGAGAAATATGTCAAAGGTGGTGGGCCAGAAGGAAGCAAATGAATCGTATAGACTCGATTTTTTCTGAGCAAAAGAAAGCGCTTATGCCCTTTCTGGTCGCTGGTTTCCCTTCCCGAGAAGTAACTGAAGGAGCAATTCTGGCAATGTCTGATGACAGCGCAGACATCAATGAAATAGGAATCCCATTCAGTGATCCAATTGCAGATGCGCCAGTCATTCCAGCACCGATGCACGCCGCGCGGCCACT
>CAZVAE010000260.1:0-1948 GCA_964624985.1 uncultured Isosphaeraceae bacterium
CCGGCCCCCCGACCCCTGCGCGTCCCATTACTCACCCCCCCACCCTGGCACCAAAACCAACCCCCGATGCTTTCTTGCTGGTTATTGAATTCGCAAAGCCACTGGTTTATCGCTGATTGCTCTTCTGTGCACATTACGGGATTATCGCCAAGTTCAATAAGTTCCCAAGGCAAGTCGCAGACTGAAGAAATCGCTTCGGAAATCTCAGCGACAACGTGCTCCTTATCTTGATCTGGGAGAAGACGCATGCCGATACCAATTTCGCATGAATCTGGCACAACATTAATCGCACTTCCACTCTGTATGGTTGCGGCTGTCAAGACTGGAAACTTCGCAACCTCTGGAAAGTGCTCACTGCATTCTGTTTGCACTGCTTCGTACTCTTTTGATAAACCAGCGAGTGCAGTAACAACCTTCCCGCCCTCAACAAGAGCATTTTTTCCAAGATGTGGAGACCCCGTATGAGCAGAAACTCCTTTAATGGTTACTTGCATACTGAGATGGCCTTTGTGCATTCGCACGACCTGCAATGAGGTGGGTTCACCGATGATGACTTCTTTTGAAATCTGAACAGGTAGCCCATGTTCAAGAATATGTTTAGCGCCAAACGAACCGAGTTCTTCATCACAAAGCAACAAGACTGCTAGACAGCCACGTGTCACATTTGCACGCTCTATTGCTTGCAATGCAATCGCGACAAATCCCTTCATATCACAGGAACCGCGGGCGTACCAATTACCTTCTCTCTCGGTGAGTTCCCATGGATCATTCGTCCAATCTCCAGTGGCTGGCACGGTATCCAAATGTCCGCAGAGCGTGAGGCCTATTTCAGAGGGTTCACCCTTCGTTACTAAAAGATTAGACTTGCCTTCTTCATGTGCAGGAAGTCGGCGGCAGACAACATCACTCTTAGAGAAATAAGTCTCAATATAGGAGACGATAGGCTCATTACTTAAGGTGCTCGTTGAGTTAATCGCAATCAAATCGGCGAGAAGTTGTTGAAGTTCCATCACAACATAGAGTAAACGATAAAATAGAGGAATGGCTACAAAGAAACGAATAACTCCAGAAGAACTTGACAATCTCATCTCAGTAGGCAACCCTCAAATCTCACCTGATGGTTCGCAGATACTCTACACTCGTAAATCCGTTAAGGATGGCATCAACCATACAACAGTCTGGATTGCATCGACCAAGGGTTCCAAGAAACCAAGAGAACTCACGACCGACGGAAAAGACGGCATGCCACGCTGGTCTCCAGATGGAACTAAAGTCGCATTTATGCGTGCCGGAGAATCTGGATGTCAGGTGTTTACCATCGACATGGATGGCGGTGAAGCACAACAACTGACTCATTTCCCTGAAGGAATAATCAGCGAAATGAAATGGTCTTCGACTGGCTCCTGCTTGGCCGTTTCATTTCGAAAAACAGAAGAACCATACACGCATATAGCTGCAGAAAGGCGAAAAGAAACCAAAGAAAGCGACCCCCCAATCATCACAGAAAATGCATGGTATCGTTTAGATGGCGATGGGTATTTTGCCCACGCCCGTTTTCAACTCTATCTTGTTGATTCCTGTAATGGCAAACACAAAAAGATTTGGTCAAAAGATACACTCGGATTCTTTTCTTATTGCTGGTCACCAAAAGGTGACAAGATAGCGATTGCGACAAACACCAGCAAGGACGCTTTAACCGATTCAAGACCAACAAAAATTGTGATACATGATGTTGCTACGAACAAAAATGTAATCTTGCCAAACTGTACCAAAGGTCCAAAAGATGCTATTTGCTGGTCACCCAATGGAAAATATCTCGCTTGGGCTGGAAGAGAAGGCGATGACTCAACCTACTCAACTGAAAATTTAGAACTTTATGTTGCAAGTGCAAGCAAAGGCAACGCAAAGAGCATTACTGCAGCCATAGATAGGTGCCTTATGGCTGTCA
>CAZVAE010000261.1:0-1939 GCA_964624985.1 uncultured Isosphaeraceae bacterium
AAACAGAGGCAATGGCAACATTGAAGAGAGGAAATCACAAATGAAAATATACATTGAATTATCCATTGTTGTAGTAATAGCATGCCTGCTTGGGGCGAGTGGCATAACGCCTGTACAGCATAGTTCGCAAAGTAAAGCTCCTCGCACCGCTACACAAACCTCTAGTCCATGTTCACTGTCAACAGGTTGGAGTATTCCTGTTGATGTTGAAGATGCAACAAGCGATGAAGATTGTGCCCGATTTGCTTGGGATACATTCATTGCACTCAACTGGCCACATCTTGAAGGTGGCGCAAACGGTGAACCAAATAAAAACGAATCGATTTGTGATGGCACTGATGCCAGAACGGTTTGGTCATCATGGCTAGAAAAAGAGCAAACGTTTTTGCCTGAGGGACAACATCCAGGCACGTACAACGACCCGACATATCCAAAACCAATGTATGGAGATACACCTGAAACACAGTTACCTCTCATTGGCGCACTCGCAAAAGCATCCATCATCACAAACATCCATGGTGCGTTTGATCAAGCTGATAGTAACAGCCCACTCATAGATCAAAATGGTAACTATCTTCTTTACCAAATCAAACTGAATCAATCTCAATTCCAATACTTCACACAACACGGGTATTACGACAAAAAAAATCAACTTCTTACTTTTGAACAAAACCCAATTGATATTGATTTCCCTGGAATGCCAACGACAGGCCAAGACGATCACGGGTCAACATATAATTTGCCTGATTACGCTCAACAAGGCGTCGTTTTGATTAAGGTTGCGTGGAAGCAGTTAACGCAAGAAGAGATTGACAGCGGCCGCTTTTACACACAAGAAGTGTATTATTTAAGTAATCTCACTGCTGCTGACCCTGCTTGCGGTCCGACAACACTTGGTTTTGTTGGAATGCACATTCAACGATTAACTGAAAAAATGAAAAAAACTTGGTTCTGGGCCACGTTTGAACATGTTGATTTGGTGGAGTCAACAAACCCTGACATTGCTCCTTTACTAAACCCTGGTCCAAATTCACCATTGTACCCACCACCATACCCACATGGTTATTCGTGCACTGCCTTCCTGGGCGATGTTCCATGTCCGCCAGAGCCAGTTGTTAATGGAAGCGGTCACGATGTCTGCACGCAAAATGAAGCAAACATTGTCAATGTATCAAGCATTCCAGAGTTAGCGCCAACAGCGCTCATTTCATCTATTAATCTTGAGTACCAAGATGCCCTTCCAGCGCCCTGGAAATATTACAAGCTCATAGGCACTATCCATCCAGACACAGCAGATGGGCCAGCATGCATCATGCCAGATCCTAACAATACGATAAACACTGCGTATTTGACAAACACTTCAATGGAAAGTTACACCATGTACATGAATAATCTTTCTTTCACGAAGTGTGGAGAAAATAACGGTACGCAATCAATAAATTGCACTGATTGCCATGCTGCAGGACTCCCATGGGGAGCACAGACTGATGAAGAAGGATTCCCACTACCAACACCTGATAACCCACTTGGCACTGATTATCAAATTTTTTCGTTCTTACTATTTGCAGCAACACGATCGTGCCCAGGTGATGTTGATGTGAACGGAGTTGTAGATGTCCTTGACTTGTTACTTTGTATTGATCAATTCGCTGAGGGATGTCATGGCGATTGCCTAGCGGACGCAAACGATGATTTTGCTGTCAACGTTCACGATCTACTCATCGTGATAAGCAGCTGGGGACCGTGCGAGTAATCAATGCCAGTTCCCTTTTTTTGTTTTAGCAATTAGGGTTTAGGTGCAGTAGACAGTGCGACATGCACCTATATTCCATCTATTCTAAAAGATGCATGCCCTCGTCTTATCAGAAGAAATCAACGGAAGTTAATCGCATACAAGATGTTGATTGGTACACTAGAAGCCATGAACTCCATCAACATT
>CAZVAE010000262.1:0-1929 GCA_964624985.1 uncultured Isosphaeraceae bacterium
ATTCCAAAATCTGCCCGCTCTCCCGAATCAATTTTACGTATGTGTGTGTTACACTATACAGATATTGCAAAGGGCGCGGCATCTCTACTTGGTGTCCATGCAAACTGCAATAGTTAGGAGCGCACAATGAGCAACGAAAAACTATATACACTCGTGAACGAACAAATCACGCATGAACTTGGCGCAGAAATGCAATACCTCGCAATGTCATTCTGGTTTGAGCGAGAAAACCTACCCGGAATGGCGAGTTGGTTCAAAAGACAGGCGATCGAAGAACACGAACACGCGATGAAAATTGTGAGTTACATGAACGAGTGGGATCTGCCAATCACTTTAAAAAGCCCTCCAGACCCAGCCACAGAATTCGAAAGCCCAGAGTCGGTGTTTGTAGCGGCACTAGCGCACGAACAAAAAGTTACCGAAGAAATCAATGCGATTTTTACGATGGCTAGAGAAACGTCGAATTGGCACATTGAAGTGGGGTTTCAATGGTTTATTACTGAACAAGTGGAAGAAGAAGTAAACGCTCGAGACAACCTTTCAAGAATACGTATGGTGGGCGACAATCCCGCAGCAATTCTTGAGTTCGACCGCCACCTTAGTGCTTAGTTTACATGTTTGGCTCCCATCTCTCGATTGCAGGTGGCATGTACAAGGCGCTAGAAGCCGCATTTGCACTAAAGATGGATTGCCTGCAGGTCTTTACAAAGAACCAACGCCAGTGGAAAACGAAACCACTACTTGACGAAGAGGTTGCACGCTGGATTGAATGTCTAGAAAATTTACGTTGGAGAGGATCAAATCGAGTTGTCAGTCACAATAGTTATCTCATTAACATGGCCTCCCCCGAGCAAGAGACATGGGATAAATCCGTTGCGCTTCAACGAGAAGAGATAGAACGGTGTGAGACATTAGAGATTCCCTTCCTTGTTGCCCACCCCGGCGCACGTCTTGGAACACCAAGAAAACGTGGCGAACCTAATGCTTTGGGGCAACAACCAACCAAAGAGGAAGTTGCAGGATTAACCAGAATTGCAGAAGCGATGAACGCCCTTCACGAATCGTTGCCGGGATACAACACCATCACGTGCCTGGAAACAACAGTAGGTGCGGGCACCAACCTTGGATATGACTTTCAGCATCTCTCTTGGATTCGTGATCATGTGCATGAACCAGAGCGAGTCGGATTCTGTGTTGATACGTGCCACATTACTGCTGCGGGGTATGACTTATCAACGCCATCTAAAGGGAAACAAGTCATTGAACAGATGCAAGACACACTAGGTCTTGAACATGTGCACGTCTTCCACTTCAACGATTCGATGGGTTGTGTTGGTTCAAGAACAGATCGGCATGCACACATTGGAAAGGGAGAGTGCGGCTTAAGCTGTTTCCGAACAATTCTTGAACAACAAGAATGGGAGAACGTACCAAAAATACTAGAGACTTCAAAGGAGGAGAACAAAGCGGGAAAACCAATGGATATGGTGAACATTGCAAAGTTGCGACGAATGGCGAAATCTGCAAAAAAACACCGATAGAGGGGTATCCCAAGTATCCTGCTTCCACATGCCACGCATTTGTTACATTTTTATTTGTTGTTTCGCTTTCATTGTGGGATGCCACGCAGTAAGCCCTACGGGTCATGTTCCTGAAACGACCATTAAACCCGCCCCCATTACCAATGTTCAACAGGTCACAATCAATGCAGCAGAGATTGCAAAGGGTCAGGGCGACTACGATGAGGCACTGAAGATTTTCCGCGAAGTGCTCCAACAAAACCCCGTGGCGACAGAGGCCTTTGTGGGGATTGGCGACATTTACTTGATTCAAAAAGACTGGCAACGTGCAGAGCCTGCATTTGCACGTGCTGTGAAGTTAGAGCCGCGTAGTTTTGAAGCGCAATATGGGCATGCAGTCTCCCTTCAA
>CAZVAE010000263.1:0-1921 GCA_964624985.1 uncultured Isosphaeraceae bacterium
TTCATAATCAGAAGCACTGTTATCTCTTCGTAAAGAATCTACAAGACGTTGTGTATCGTTGTATGTGTCTACAGTTAGTACGAGTTCTTCAACAAGTTCTGGGTCACCTACTGTTCTAGTAAGTAGTGCCTCACCGTGTGCTTGGGCAGCAGATGTAAGGCGTTCTTCTCCTTGCTTCGCAACGGATAACTCTTCAAAACTTCCTGCGGCAGAACCAGCAGGTGAGATGAGTGGTAGGTCTACGGCTAACACTTCAACGCCGCTTTGAAACTGATCAAGTGCGGCCTGAATCTTCAGTGTTGCCTGAGTAGAAATTGAGCCGCGATCGGGACCCAAAATGTCATCGAGTTGAAGTGTTTGAAAATATTCTGTTATCACACTTTGCGCAATTGAAAGGAGAGCAAGTTCTTTATGCGTATTCTGCGAACGTCTAATGCGATCGTCTGAGCCAAACTGAAGCCACTGCAAAAACCCATCTTCTGCAATTCGATATTGAAGAATTGCTTGTACATCAACAAGAGAAAGAAGATCGTCACTGATGGATTCAGTTGTTCCCTGTGAATCGTTTACGATAAATGGCAGAGGAGTTTTGTTAGACAACTTCCTGAAATCATCAGTCCATAGGATGACTTTATGTTCTTTGCTCCACGTAAACGTTAACGGAAGATGGCGTATTGTTGTGACATCTTCGATGAGTGCTCTTTCTATTGGCCAAGGCAACTTAAACATCGGACCTGGAGAGTGAACGTTTCCAACAATTGCTCCTTGTCTTGTTCGTACAGCTTGTTGATTTGGCTCGACAATCACCAGGGTACTCATTGCAAAAAGTACTACTATTGCTAGTCCAACTAGCCACATCGCTGAACGTAAGAATAACTGGTACCCCCAGGAACTCGTAATGTCAAAACCGAACTGATAATTTACTGCTTCGTTTATTGAACGAACAAGTGAATCTGGCGAAGCGAACAAACTAAGGGATTTTGAATCGAATGCAGGTCTTGGCGATTCTCCATGAAGTCGTGGTCTATATAGGTTTAAGATGAAATTGACAAGAATTTCTGCTGCGACTGCAATCATAAAGATTGGGATTGCCCAACAAACAATTTGTAGAACTTCATCGTTTTCAAAAAATCGAAACAACAGCCCTATCGAGACGCCTAAAAGGATGACGGCGTTGCCTACCATCCATGCTGAACCGCCTCTTAGATTCGACCAAGCAGGAATCTTAGACATCCCAGCGATGAAACGAGAGTAAATAAAACTCGTTAAAACAAACGCCATCGAAACAGCCAACGCCCATCCGATATATGACGTGTGATTCACGAATGTTCTTACTGCGTCATCTTGATGTTCAAGTCTGCCTAGATACTGGAGGAGAAAAGTCGCAATCGTAATTAGTGCAGTTGCAATCGCTAAACTAAAGACCGGTATAACCCATTTGTGTAAAAGTTTTAATCGTGAGGCAGCAGGTCGAATAGCATCTCCTGCTTTTTCAAACATTGTCGTTTGGTCATCACCAACAAGCTCTGATTCTTCTAAGTCCTCGAGGAGTTGCATTTTCTCTTGGTAGAAGAGCAGGATGAGTCCAAGCCAAACGAGCACCCCAATCCATACAAAATAAGAGGCAAAAACAATAGCTGTACTTCCAGAGAATAAACCGAAAACGAGCAACGTCGTGGCGAATAAAAATTGGAGTATTAACCCTGTTAGAGCGGTCGTAACGGCTCTTTGACAGGCATGGTGATCAACTCTCATACGTACTACATCTACCTCTAGTCACGATTTCTTCGTTTTCATTAAAAATGACAGTGAATTGCGTTAAAACGGGGTCTAAAACTCTTAAAGGTACGAACATTATTACAATTACGTTCGTTCAAGGTTCGGCAGATTATCATGATTTGGTCTACCCTGCCCTCTTTTA
>CAZVAE010000264.1:0-1873 GCA_964624985.1 uncultured Isosphaeraceae bacterium
AAACTTGCCCTTGAACATCACATCCATAGACTCGCTGAAGACCACTCTCATGCAAAAACACTTGCAACTGCCTTAAACCAGATGGATGGTGTCTCTTGTGACGTCAATTCAACTGATTCAAATCTAGTTTTCTTTGATATTGAAAGAAGTCTTGGAGTTGGCGAAGAGATTTGCCGAACGTTATGGGAGAATGGTGTTTTAGCGGAAGCCCTTGATCCACAACGAATTCGTTTTGTGACTCATATGGGAATCACTTCCGAAGATATTGAACGTGCCATTCAGATTACTGCGGATGTATGCCAACATGCAACGATTTAACACCATCTTTCTCAGCACCCTTTGTGCCACCACCTCGTTAAGTGCGCACTCCATAGAACGCATCTCGTTCACGTGGGAAGATATCAATACACGAGATGTGCTTCGATGGGAAGGTGACACTGCTGTTGTGCGTCAAGGTACAACCATCCAAGAATTGCAGTGCAAAATTGCATTAGATACAAGAGATGTTGATATCGCTATTGAGGAGTTCGGTGTACCAAGAGCGTGGACAACGCTTACTTATTCAGATGAAAAAGATCTCGCTAGGAAACAACAAGAACTTCAAGAGAAAGCCGCTGCCCACGGTATTAAAATGATGGAGGATGGAAAACAATTCGTCGTAGATTACAGGTGGGTCATTCAACATAGTGCGAGAAAAGTGCGTGATGTCGCAAAAACAATCCGAAGCACAGCCCGAAGGCAGGGATATCGCTCAACCCGCGAACTCGTTGGCGCATTTGCTGCGTTCGTCCAATCGCTTCCATACAGAATTCCACCCGATTTTCGAGTGAATGAAGAGGGTGAAGAAATTTTGACCGCTGGAGCGATGATGCCACTCGAAACGTTGACGAAACAGTGGGGTGACTGTGATTCAAAAAGCATGCTTTTTGCATCTCTTGTTCGAAGCATTGATCTTGTCGATGTTTCATTCATCGTTCTTGACGACCACCTTTTTGCTGCAGTTCAACTCACTCCTACACACGAAGATCACATCATTCGTCATAATGGCTCAAACTGGGTACTCGTCGAACTCACAGACGCCTGGCCTATCGGAAGAGTTCCAGCGAAACATCTTGTCGGAATGAAAAAAGGCCGATACTCATTTGTCGACCTCGATTAACCCACCCCCCACACACACATTCAAATGAAGGTACTCCATTATTTCCCAACCACTAGATTAACTGAGGGAGGAACTGTTCGTGCTGCCATTGATTTATGCGCTGTCATCGCCCAACGTGGTCATGATGTAACGTGGCTCACTTGCGATGACTTCGATACACCCGAGGAGTGGAAAAATGGCGCACCGAATACCCCAACAATCCAAACTCTTGGCGTATTCGAAAAAAGAGGGAGAAGGCTAACTCGCACACAATTACAATTAGCAAGTTCTTTCATCAAGGATGTAGATGTTGTTCATGTTCACGCAATGTGGGATTTGTCGAATCCTCAAATAGGCAAATTGTGCCAAGAACATCGTGTGCCCTGGGTACTGAGTATCCATGGCATGTTGGACGATTGGAGCATGGCTCAACGAGGTATAAAAAAACAACTCTATTTGAAAACTGCTGGTCGCACAATGATTCAATCACCTGCCGCGTTCCACACGACTGCTGAAGAAGAAAGGCGCCAAGTCGCGCGCTGGCTAAAACATGGCAACATTAAAGTTGTTCCATGCATCGTCGATCTTGAGCCCTATCGTCATGTGCCCGATTCCAAACAGGCAATAGAAACTTTTGGCAAGTGTGATCATCCCACTGTTTTGTTTCTAAGCCGAATACACGAAAAGAAATCAATAGAGACGCTTATCGAGGCAACAAAAATTCTTAAGGAAAAG
>CAZVAE010000265.1:0-1865 GCA_964624985.1 uncultured Isosphaeraceae bacterium
CAAGGATGCCCGTGACAATTTCAGTCTGTTTCGTCTCTGTCATATTATTCCAGTTCCCCAAATCCCTTAGTGCGTAGTATAGAAGATTAACCCGCAATAGCAACTGCTATTTGACTTGCAACTTTTGCATTATTACAGAGCAATTTAATGTTCGCTCGAAGCGATTGTCCTCGAGTCTTCGACGCAATTGCATCAAGTAAAAATGGTGTTCGTGTTTTAGGATGAAGTTTCATCTTGAGCCATTCATTTTCTGACTCTTGCAGAATTGTCTCAAGAGATCCTCTCTCAAGTGCAACGTCTATTGGAGCGGGTACTGCAGTTAAGAGCGCTGAGTGGAGCCCTAGTGTGCTCCAGTGTGAATCGCAAATTTTTGCGACCTCTTGAGCGCTTTTGACGCAGAACACTTTTGGATCTTCGTTGCTAGATTCTTCAATAAATGCTGGGAACGTGTGGCAATTCATTCCCAATATTGGAACACCCAATGTTTCAAGAATCTCAACGGTCGCTTGCAAATCAAGAATTGATTTCGCACCACTTGAGACGACACATGTCGGTGTCGTAGCTAACGCCGTTAAATCTGCAGAAACGTCTAACCGAGAATTCCAGTTTTGGTGCATGCCACCGATGCCTCCAGTAGCAAACACTCGGATTGGTTGTTCCTTGGATGCGAGTTTGCACCCTAACAATGTTGTCGCAACAGTTGTGCCTGCAGACTTCCCGTCATTCATATCATGAGCGAGGGTACCTAATGTGACTTTGTTTGAAGATGTTAGTTTGCAAAGTTCTTCGATCTCATTTTCAGAGAGCCCGACCTTAAAGACACCATCAACTACGCCAATCCACGCAGGCAACGCGCCGTTTTCAAGGACCTGATTTGTTACTGCATTTGCGAGAGCTTGATTAGTTGGTAGAGAAGTATCGATACAATTTGGTTCTTCGCCATACGAAGTTTGCCAAGGTTCCTTGGGAAGCCCTGAAGTCAGCACTGCTGTTTCGAGAGCAACAATCGGAAGTCCCTCTGAAATGGCACTTTCGACTTGACTTGATCGCGTTACCATTATCGTTTTCTGGTTCGAACCTTGCCACCCATACGCTTATTCGGAAGCCCTTTAGGGACGATGCCACCCGGAAAACTTGAGCCATCTTTACCCTCTTTTTCGCTTGGTAAATCTACCTTTGTACGACTTTTAGATTGCCTAGAATCTTCAATTCGCTTCGCTTCTTCAACTCGTTGTTCTTTAATTTTTCTGGGTTCGGGACCAGGTTTGAAATCTGGATACTCTTTGATGGGGATCTCGACATTCGTTAATGCTTCGATTTGAGTTAGAAGTAAACCTTGCTCTGGTGTCACAAACATCCATGCAATACCGCCTCTTCCTGCTCGGGCTGTCCGACCAATTCTGTGCACATAGATTTCAGGATCTTCCGGAACATCATAATTAATGACGTGTGTAATATTTTCAACATCGATGCCTCTAGACGCCAAATCCGACGCAATCAGCACACTTAACTTCCCACCCCTCAGTTTTTGCATCACTTGGTTTCGTTTACTCTGTTGCAAATCTCCATGGATTGCAGCAACTTCAATTTCTTTCTTTTGCAGAAATCGGGTTAGCTTATCTACTGTTGCTTTCGTTTTGCAAAAAATCAACGTCATCGCTGCTTCTTCGTGCGTAAGTAGATGTAGAAGTAACCGCTGTTTGTCCCAGGGTTGGACTGGTAAATATTCTTGAGAAACTTGGGCAACCGTTAGACTACCAGAAGAGGATGTAACGTCAAGCCGCTCTGGTTCATCCATATATTTCTTCGCGAGTCGCTTGATTTCGTCTGAAATTGTTGCAGAGACAAATATAGTTTGTGTTCTC
>CAZVAE010000266.1:0-1853 GCA_964624985.1 uncultured Isosphaeraceae bacterium
AGCGTATAAAAGTTTCCTTTGCTCTTGCTCATCTTTCCGCCATCAACCAAAAGGAACCGTGTGTGAAACCAGTACCTCGCAAAGGATGGTTCACCAGTTGCGCAACATGATTGAGCGATTTCGCATTCGTGATGCGGAAAAATGTTGTCTTCACCACCACTATGAATATCGATCACATCGCCCAAAAGCGAAGTCGCCATTGACGAACATTCAAGATGCCATCCTGGGTACCCCTCACCCCACGGACTTTGCCACCGCATGAGGTGATTGGGGTCTGGCTTCCAAAGCATAAAATCTGCTGGACTCCGTTTGACTTCTTGCGTTTCCATGTCAACACGACCACCCTCACCAGAACGTAGTTGTTCAAGAGTGTTTCCAGAAAGTTGGCCGTACTCGGGAAAGGTTTGGACATCAAAATAAACTACGCCATCCGATGCAACGTATGCGTGCCCTTTATCGATAAGGTCTTCAACCATTGCAATCATCTGTTCAATGTACTGCGTCGGACGTGGCATCAAAGACTCATCTTGTCGAGCATCTTGAACAATGAGCATTCCAAGTGATGCTGCGTCCTCTAGAAATGCATCTGCGTAATATTCAGCAACAGCACGTGGATTGGTTGGATCGATATCCACGTGAGTTGGTAGTTTGCCAGATTTTTTTGCTTCAAGTAAACGCGTTGAGGCTACTTCCATTTTGTCTTCGCCACCCCCATCCGCCACGTCATCTTCAGTCATGTGCCCGACATCAGTAATATTCATCACTTGTTGAACGGTATACCCAAGTGCCTCGAGTGTTCTACGAAGGACGTCTGCGTTCAAAAATGCACGAAAATTGCCGATATGTGCAAAATCATACACAGTCGGTCCACATGCATAAAACGTGACCTTCTGTTGTTCTGGGTCTAGTGGAATGAATGGTTCCAACTCTCTAGAGAGCGAGTTGTAGAGTTTCAATTGCATATTGCTGAGCGTATGGTAATTGATTCAAGCGAAAGGAATAGGAGCATCAGTCCCAGACTGCCATAATCTCATTCGTATCCTCAAACTCAGGATGTTCCACAACCTCGGAGCAAATTACCATCCAATTATCACCGGATGCCATTCCATCGGGTATGTTTGTGAGTTCAATGTCTGTCCATTCAGACATGAAAATGTTATCTGGGCCTGCGGGTGCACCTGTGAGGGGCTGGTACACGATGCCTGCTGGATTCACTGAATCTGCAAAGTGCACCGAACCATCTCCAGAAACATAATTTCCTTGCCACCGATTCGGATCACCATGAAATCCAAGGACATTTGTCCCTTCCATATATCCATAAATATCATCTCCCGATGGTGACTGTCCGGTCAATATTAATTCTGCCCCTCGATTTGAAAGTGTAATGTCTGAAGAAGAAGCGTCTGAGTTCCACTTCAATCGAATCCGTTGACCACAAATTGCTTGGTGAGCATAAGAATTATGTGCTGGATTCGCAGCCGTTGCTTGGGAAAGGTCGCCTTGGAATTGTTCGTCCCAGAGCACAGACTCGCCATCAACAGCATCGTAATCGTATCTGTTTTCAATTTCGTTCATGTCGCGAATATTTTCATTCGTTTCTACAGGGCTGATCAGTAAGTCAGTTGTGAAATAGTTTCTTGCGATCAACATTGACATCAGGTTACCTGTTGTATCGGTCGTTGGATTATCATGGTCCAAATCATCAGAATCGTATTCTGCAGCAAGCAAACTTGGTCTGGGAAAAAGGCCTTCGTTTCCTGCAGCGTCGAGTAACAACGCACCATGAATACCTTTCAAATTGTTTTTGTCTGCTGCTGATCGAGCGCTTGCGAATGCTTTTCCGAGAGCAGGAA
>CAZVAE010000267.1:0-1842 GCA_964624985.1 uncultured Isosphaeraceae bacterium
TAGGCCAATGAGATGGTACCACCCGGTGCCAGAGCATCGATCGCAGCTTGAATGTTGTTGAAGTCTGCTGTTCCATTATCGTCGACAGTCCACGTTACACCAGCGCAATCGCAATCGCCTCCATCACACTCGAACACTTCGCAGTTCAAGTAGATCGGGATTCCATTCCACGAATAAGACCCATCATCACAATAACTGTCACCTATCCAAGTTTCAGGACAGCAGTTTCCATAGCAATCTTCAATTTCATTACTTGGACACCCACCAACAATTGTATTTAGAGCATCATTAGCGTTAACAAAGCCCCAGCCGTAGGTAGTGTCGTAACCAGCAATTCCAAGATCTCCAGCTGAATAGTAAAGAATGTTCTCAACTTGAGATGCGGCAAGCAACGGATTCTCAGAGAGAACCAGTGCCGCAACACCAGCGGTATATGGAGATGCATATGAAGTCCCGCTTCCCCAATCGTAATCACCGGGATCTCGACCATCAGCTCCAGTTCGATCTGTTGTATAAATGGAAACGCCTGGAGCTGAAATTGCCAATCCAATTCCCCAATTACTAAAACTTGCGAGTTGTCCATTACGATCAAGTGCTGCGACGGCATTAACTGTTGGGAGATTTGCCGGATAGTGTATAGTTGGTGAAGAGTCGTTTCCTGCTGAAGCGAAATGAACCATACCTGCATCCCTCGTAGCCTCGTACATTGATTCGACTGCTGCACTCCTTCCCCCGAATCCGTTGCTATTGTTTGTGACCCGAACACCAATTGTTAAGCCCCAATCTAAAGCATCGGCTGTCCAACTGTATTTAGCGGTCCATCCTCCACTGCAGTCGGCAGTCAATACATGAATGTAACACCTTGCTGAAACAGAGTTCACATTAGGCGCAGAACCAACTGTTCCTAGGTTGTTATTAATGATTGCTGAGACACATCCGGCAACAAGTGTCCCATGGTTATCACATTCGTTTACTGGGTCTCCATTAGTAGAGGAATCGCTTGTGAAGTCCATGCCTTCAATCTGGTTTATGTCAGGATGATCTTGTTCTATTCCAGTGTCGAGAATCATTACAAGTATCGACTCATCTCCAGCGGTGATGTTCCAAGATTCAAGTGAATCCATATCCATGTCAGGCACGCCACCAGATTGACCAGTGTTGTCAAGTCCCCAACAGTTAAAGAATCCGGGATCGTTCGGTGTTCCATGCCCAATACCCGTGAAGATCGTGTCAGGTTCTGCAAAGAGAACGTCTGCTCTTTCCGCTAAAGCATTCGACTGCGCAATTACATCAAATCCATTCTTTGAACGACTCCTTACTTTGTACGAGTTGGGAAGTGTAGACCATGCCTGTTCTGTGACAGGTTCCGCATCCAATTCGGTAAGCAATTCATTAACCTGTTTAATACTTGAGTTATGATCGAACTGCATTAGGATGACAGAGGTTGGGATAAGAGGATTGCCAAAACTATCAATGAATACTGGTGATGCTAGTTTTACATCGTCGAGTTCAGCATACATTGTTGTTGCTCGCACAAGGTCATCAATTGTCCGAGATTCATTTGGCAACGTGAGAAGGAACCAATTTTTGATAGGAGATGGTTCAATGGAGCCGATTGGCAAGTTGATGTTATCCCAAAACAGTTTGTTGTCAACTTTGATTTGGATTGCTATTCGAGTAAGATCGTAGTTTAACGAATGTCGTTTTTTGAATTTATAGGTATGTGGATTTTCAGCTTCTAGATAGTTATCAAGTATTACCTTGCCGTCATCATCGACAGTCCAAGTTTCAGCAAGTGCTGTACTTGTTAGGAACATCGAGATGAGTAGGGGGCGTAGCATT
>CAZVAE010000268.1:0-1837 GCA_964624985.1 uncultured Isosphaeraceae bacterium
ATAGTCAATCGCTGCTTGAATGTTATCGAAGTCTGCAGTGCCATCAACATTAACAGTAATGATAGAAGATGGACAAACAACATCTATGCAATACTCTTCTTGATGCCAAATACCGCCTGATAATTCGCAGTCTTCAGCCACAGTTTCTTCACAAAAATCGGGATGGCAACATGCACCTGTGATTATCTCTTCACAAACTTCGCCAATCGTATTTCCTCCTTGATCAGACCAATCGCCTAAAATTTGATCGGGGTCATTGCTACAAATCAAAGTATCAATAATCGAAAATGACGCAGAATAAGTATAAATTCCACCACCCTCCCCAAATGTTGCCACATTCTCGATTATGTCGCAATTAATGAGCGATGGATTACTACCAGCATACGCAACTATTGCACCCCCAGCACCTGCGATGTTGAATCTAAAGATACAAGAATCCAAGACAGGACTACTGGCTTCGTTGTGAATTGCTCCACCCCATAACGTAACGACATTGGATTCAAAAAGGCAATCTTGAATTAAAGGATTGGAGCCATTGTGATTCATGATTGCGCCAGCGCCACCATCCAAGGCAGAATTTCCTATGAAATTGCAACCTGTAATGGTTGGGCTACTCTGCCAATTATAAATAGCGCCACCAACATCATTGCAGGTGTTGCTTAAGAATTCACAGTTGACGATTGACGCAGATATCGGATCTGAAACGAGTACACTAGAGCCCGCTTCAACGATCATCATTCCCCCGCCATCCTCTGCATAGTTATCCGTAAACGTACAGTCCTTAAAAGTAACTGAATTGGCTTCATCCGTTATCAGAGCACCGCCACCACCGACATCAGAAAAACCATTTGTAAAAGTGAAGCCCTCAATAGTAATACTAGGATCATAATCCCATTCGACAATCGCAAACCACTCTGTTGTTTCGGGTACATCACTCCAAATACCATTTTCTTGCCATCTGACCCCAATCCGATTTGCGCCCATTCCGTAGTCCGGCAGATCGTCTGGCTGATTAAATCCGTCACTGTAGCCCCAATTGGTAAAATCAAAAGGCTCGCCAGTTGTCCACTGCCAACCGCCGTCAGGTTCGGAACTTTTGGGCTCTTGATAGGCACCAGTCATATAGGAGCCTTCAGAGTACGCTTCATCTCGAAGCAATTCCAAGAAGTCATTCTCGTCCTGAGAATTTATAGACACAAGATAACCGCCGCGGGCTAATGCTTCGTCTTCATGAAGCAGGCAACTTTGCTCGATCCCAACGTATTGATACCAGTGGCCATTTCCACCCGCTTCAACTGTCCACTGGGTTATGTAACCGTAGTGCCCCTCGAATACATTGGTAACTGCAATACCTCTACGAGTATCTTGACCATCAATGATTGTTGTCTCAGCACCATCGATACTATGAATCCACAATTGTTTTCCGAGAGTGTTGATGACCTCGTTATTTGTTGATGTATATGTCCCTGGGTAAACAATAATTTCGTCGCCATGGCTAGCGTAGTCAACCGCTTCCTGTATGTTGTCGAAGTCTGCGGGACCGTCATCATCGACGGTCCAAGTATCAGCATGCGATGCAACACCAACAAACAGAACAATGAACATAGAAATGGGGGCATAACCGTTCAAGATATAACTCTCCTCTCTATGACTAATTAGAACACAAATATGTTTTTAAAGCAATTTAAAACTGAATAAACACATACTTATTGTTAACTCATGTTTTATGCGTAACAATATTGGGGGTATAGGGTTATTTTTGACAGCGATATGGCTATTAAGATGGAATCCCCGATGAACTCATCGGGGATTTTCATTTCAACATGCCTCGATGTTT
>CAZVAE010000269.1:0-1788 GCA_964624985.1 uncultured Isosphaeraceae bacterium
TATTGTTTGAAGTTTGTGTGCTGCATCTCCTTCAATGAGAGTCAACCGATCGCCAAGCGCGAGTTTAAAGTGTTCGTCTTGTTTTGCTCGCCACAATCCGTCTCGTAACATCGCAGCGAGAATTGGGGATCGTTCTATTGCTGTAACGGTGTATCCCATCAGTGCAAGTCGGATTGAATCTAATCCAAAGCCAGCCGTTGCATCAACAACGTTGTGATAAGAGCCAACCGCTTTGGGCAGTGGTTGTTTTTTTGATAGGTTGCCCGCCCCAGTTCGATAATCAACTTTTAAAAAATCGACCCGTTGGCCATTATGACCCTGTTGATCCCTTGGTTTAACTTCTATACCCCTGTCTCCAAAATAAAGGAGATGTGTCGCTTCTTTTTTATAGGTTGTCGATGCGCTGTTTATCAACTGTTTAAGATGGTTTGATTCATCAACAAGTCGCTTGTTATCTGTCTCAACATAGACCTCAAAACCTGCAAGGTGTTGTACACTGCTCTGTCTTGGATGAGAAAATGACATATTTCAACCATAGTACAGTCGAATTGGGTACACACGGTCCTTTTTTGAATCGTGTTTTGAGATGCTAACAGCACCTATATTTATATGGAGTTTTGTTCGATGAACAACAGTGTTACATTTACGTTGTGCGCCTGCATGGCCTTCACCTCGGTGGCGCAGGGTCAAGTTGGGCCGGATGTGTTTGTTCTTGATAATGGCATGAAGTTTATACTTTTACCCAGAAGCGAAGAGCCGAACAATGTTGCTGCCGGGTGGGTTGCCAAGGTGGGCTCAGTTAATGAGCGTCCAGGAATCACCGGGATGAGCCACTTTTTTGAACATTTAATGTTCAAAGGTACAACCACAGTTGGCACAAGTGATGCTGATCAAGACGCGATGTACACTGAGCGAGAGCGTGAAATTCGAAACACAATGCTGAACATCATCTGGACAGACCAATATGATAAGTTTAAGCGTGGCGAGATTGATGATCCGTGGGACGCTAAAAACGATACGCCCGAACTTGCTTCATTACGAAGGGCACTTCAAGAAACAATGGAAGAACATCGGTCGGTAATTGTCAAGGATGAACTTGCGTCCCTTTATCAAAGCGAGGGAGCGGTGGGTTTAAACGCGTTCACCAGTGAAGATGTCACGTTTTATATAAACCAACTCCCTGCAACAAAGTTAGAGTTGTGGTGTTGGCTAGAGTCTGATCGACTCTCAAACAGTGTATTTAGGGAGTTTTTCTCCGAACGAGATGTGGTACACGAAGAAAGGCGGATGCGTACAGAATCCTCCCCCACAGGAGAGTTTCAAGAACAGTTCAACTCGATGTTTTGGCAAGCGTCTCCTTACTCTTGGCCAGTCATTGGTTGGCCAAGTGATTTGAATAGCTACACCCTAGAAGAAGCGAAGCGGTATTTTGATATTTACTACCAACCGTCAAATTTGGTTGGTGTGCTGGTTGGGGACTTTGAACTTGAGCCGACCAAAAAACTCATTTATGAATATTTTGGCACTCTTGAACCAGGAACTACCCCGCCGCCTCCTGTGCCAACAATAGAACCCTCCCAAAAGGCGCCCCAAAGAATGGTAGCAGAGGTTGATTCGCAATCGGAGATAGAAATTCGTTACCACGGTGTTCCGGCAGGACACGCCGACGGCTATGTGCTTGATGTTGTGGCTGCCATATTAAACGGTAAAACTGGTCGACTCTATAAAAACATGGTCGAGGGCGCGGAAATTGCGACAAATGCTAGTTTCCAAGTCGATCAGAAAAAG
>CAZVAE010000270.1:0-1722 GCA_964624985.1 uncultured Isosphaeraceae bacterium
CCACCGATGGCATAATTTGCTAGAGGAGGAAATTGAATGTTGCCTGGGATTAACTTGTCGCTCGCAATTCTTAAGATGAGTAAGGAGATGGCGAATGTGCCAACAAGTACAACGCCCCATACGTAGTTATCAAATCCACCACCGTTCATCAAAGCCATTGTGATAGGTTCCCAAACGGCTAAGGCGATTGCACCAGCAGAAATCACACAGACAAGATGTAGAAGTGAACTGAATAGACCTTCGTTAGCCCACCAGTATGCGATGAGTAGTACGAGGCCAATTATTGCTAGGTTAAAAATAAAAATCATCGTTACAGTCTACTTGCTTGAAGTCGCCTTCTTCTTTTTCGTCGGTTTCTTGCTGACTCTGCCGAACTCTTCTAGGGTTGTTTCTCCAGAAGCAACCTTTTGCCATGCTGCTTCTTGCAAACGAATGAAGCTATTATTTCTTCTTGAGCAAGCCATAGCAGCTTTTAGATCGCCAGCTATCAAATGTTTTCGAGTTTCACTTTCAAGGAACATTGTCTCAAAAATCCCAACTTGTCCCATATAACCTGATCCCTTACAGATTGGACAAGTAACAATCTTATTCTTTTGTTCAACTTGCCCTCCCTTACGGTAGAGTTGTTCAACAGTATTGATAGGAAGCCCTTGCTTCGCTAAATCTTCAGACGGTTTATAAGCAACCCGACAATTCTCGCAAAGTCTGCGAACAAGTTTTTGAAAAACTACCGCTTGAAGAGCACCGAAAGATTGCCTCGGATCAGCTACGAAACTTGCCCACTTGGAAATCAACTCACTCATAGATCCAGCTGACATCGTTACGATAATTAAAGGGCCTTCTTTGCCTGGCTTTGCAGCGATTTTTGCAGCATTCGCTTCTTTTAAATCTGCAGAAAGAATAACTTCGGGGTCACGTCGGATAATTGTTTGCAGTTGAGAAGCGTAATCACCAGATTGATCTGAAAGGTTAAAGTGCGTAATGCCTTCGAGAGTGGCAAGGACCTCTTGTTCCAAAGTGACTATGTTACTTAAGTAAGAATCGTGCTGGCTTAGCATCGAATACCCTGTTGTCGTTACGCCGCTCTGTGTACCGCCGCCAATAAGTACAATTCCATGCCTTCTATCATCAGTTGTGAGTTGGTCTAGCAGTTCACGTTGTTTAGGCAAAAGACCAAGTGAATCCCAAGAGCGTAACACTCGTTGAGATCGGTCGAAGTCAAGTCGAACAGAGTGCGTACTGGATGAACCTGAAGCCGTAAGATCGATGTGCGCTTCCACATCATCAGAAGAAACTTCAAAAGTACCTGTCTGCCTTCTTCTCACATCGCTTGAATCTGCACCAGCTGCTTCTTTGAGGAATGCAAGAACTTTTGCTCCAATATCTGCTGTGATTGGCTCTTGTTTTGTTGGGATGCCATCTGTGAGGTACATGCTTTGGCATCCTTTTGAAGTTAGTTGGAATTCAAGTCTACTCGCACGATGCAATAGAGCTTCTGAAATGAGTTCATCTGTAGTAAGGTAAACGTCAAGTTGAGGGTCTTCTTTTTGAGGTACTTCAACAAAGCCATTCTTGCCCTTAAACCGCATGGAAACTTGACGATCTGCTTTCGCGCGTTTTCGGGTTGCCATAGCCGCTTTGATTGAATCTGTTCCAAGATGAAATTTGTATTCCTCTGCTACAGCGTTATTTCTGACTTTCCAATATATAAACACAGGGATT
>CAZVAE010000271.1:0-1700 GCA_964624985.1 uncultured Isosphaeraceae bacterium
GTGGAACAGTCAATCTCGTTTGTTCGGTTTTGAAGAAAGCTTCTTTGTTTCCATTGAGGTGGACGATTGCGGGTCCAATCAGGAACTCGCCTTCGCTCACTTTTCCTTCTACATCTTCAAGATTTCCTTGACGTATACGTTGGCGGTCGATTTCTTGATCGACATGCTCATCTGTCACGTCGATGACTGGTCGAGTTAGCGTAATATCATCAAATGCAGGAAGTTCAAACTCTGGCATCACCTCGACTTCAAGAGAAAAGGAGAGTGGCTTGCCATCTTCAAGAATAACCTCTTCAGGATTGTCGACTGGCTCTGGCTCACCTAATACTCGAAGATCATATTCCTCAATCGCCTTTTTCCAAGCATCAGCGATGATTTCATTGCGTGCCTCACTACGAATGGACTCGCCAAATCTTTTTTCAATGATATGAGCAGGGACCTTTCCCTTCCGGAAACCTGGAAGGATAGTCTGGTTTTTCAATGTGCCCATAGACTCGTTGAGTTTACTTGCGATTGTTTCGGGTGTTACCGTGATATTGACACGCTTCCGTGCCGGACCTGCGTCCTCAATACTCAGTTCATATGGATGTGTTGCTGTAGTCATAGACCGCATATATTACAGGGTCTACTGGTTCTGGTACAGGGTCTAACGCTCGAACGAACAACATACTTTTCCTTCGAGAATGGCCAAGAGCCGCCAATTATCGAATAAACAACATCTCTGTATATGAAGGCAGCATCCAAATATCGTCAGGGGTGAGTTCTTCAAGTTCGTCAGAAATTGTCCTTGCAGTGTTCATCGCTGGCAGAAGAACATCACGTATGAAATTTGCCTGCTCTTGAGCACTGTCGAGATCTTCGTTGAGTGCATCTTGTAACTTCTCTAGAATTGCTTGAAGAGATTCACTTAATCGGCCAACATCGCCTAATCGAGCAGCAGAACGAGCGCAATCGACTGAGTTCGCCTGAGATGCGCTTACGATTGAAGCCAGTTCTCCTTGATACCGTAGAACTGCGGGCAGTACTTGAGTTGACAACATCATGATGAGTGTTCTTGCTTCGATTGTGACCTTCGTCGTGTATTGTTCAAGCAGAACCTCAGCTCGTGCTTCCATTTCTCGGTTTGTCAATACATGGTAATTGTCAAACATTTCTAACGATTTTGGTTTCACGAGTGCTGGGAAGGCGTCCGGTGCAGTCTTAAGATTAGGTAAGCCTCGGCGCTCCGCTTCATCATGCCACTCTTGAGAATAATTATCCCCATCAAAGACGACTTTACGGTGAGCAGTAAGGATATCTCGAAGCAACCCACGGACTACAGTATCGCGCTGTTCTTCTGAAGTACTACCAGCAAGTTCAGTCTCCAAGTGAGTCGCAATGTAATCCAATGATTCAGCAATAATCGTGTTGAGTATTGTGTTGGGCCATGCGATTGTTGAAGTTGATCCAACAGCACGGAACTCAAACTTATTACCAGTAAATGCAAATGGGCTAGTGCGGTTACGGTCGCCGCTATGCTTGTCAACATCTGGCATAGTTGTTGCGCCGAACTCTAACTTTCCTCCCTCAAGAGGACCTCTAGACTCATCATTTTCAATTTGGTCAAGAATATCGCTGAGCATTGCGCCCAAATAGATTGAAATGATTGCAGGCGGTGCTTCATTCGCGCCGAGTCGATGGTCATTGGCTGCGGATGCGAT
>CAZVAE010000272.1:0-1675 GCA_964624985.1 uncultured Isosphaeraceae bacterium
TAGATCCGTTTGACTTTATTGGCACGGGGAACAATCCTCTTTGTGGTGACAAATTTGTCATCACTGTGAGTTCAGATGGCAACACGATTGCCGATGTCAAGTTTGAAGGCGAGGGTTGTGCCATCTCGACAGCCTCCGCTGATTTGATGGCAGAAGTTGTTTGTGGCAAAACAAAAGAAGAAGCAAAACATCTCTTTCATTGTTTCCACGAGCTACTTGCGGGTGATGGTTCAATCGAGGTACCACGCAAACTCGAAGTCTTTTCGGGAGTTCGAGAGTTTCCGATGCGGGTCAAATGCGCAACCCTTGCGTGGCACACGATTATCGCTGCGTTAGATGGGGATGAAGAGGTCAGCACAGAATGAACGTTTCAGAAGAACAAGTCATCGTTGCAATCAAAAAGGTGAAAGACCCCGAGTTACCTATCAATATTTATGATTTGGGACTCATTCGGAAACTCGATATCAATGATGGAAATGTGCACATCGCGATGACACTGACCACTCCAAATTGCCCTGTTGCAGACCTCATGCCAAGCCAAGTCTTTGAAGAAGTTTCTAAAGTTGAAGGTGCGACTACAGTACGTGTCGAACTTGTCTGGGAGCCATCTTGGTCAGTCGCGGACTTAACTCCAAGAGGCAAAGCTGCCCTTGAGTTGATGGACATTGATATTAATCACATGCTTGCCAAGTAACACGACAACACCACTGGATTAACAGTAGATAAAACCAACAACGACTAAGGGTCTACTTGCTCCCATTCTGGCTCAAGGGCAAAATCCAAACGCGGATATCACCCGTAAGACGTCGGTCATATTCACAACACCATCGCCCGATACATCTTCATCGCAGATTGGATCGCATGCTTCAACGCATGTCGAATTCTCACCTCGATACAGCCCACCAGCTTCCCAACAAGCAACTGACGCAGTTTGAACACACACGTCACGAATGCAGCATGCACCAGCTGGGCTATTCGTATCGCGCACTGTCACCATCTCGCCACTTTCCCAACCAATAGAATCACCCGCGAAGATGCACGCCGTTAACACTGGCTTTGCGTGTTTTGCCCAGATACCATCACCATCCTTAGCAGTATTAAACGAAAACACGCATTGGTCAAACACCGGATTGCCGTTTTGAACGTAGACCCCCCCGCCCTTCTTTGCTGAGTTAAAGTCAATCATACACAACCGAAATGTTGGTGAAACGTCCTGCAAGTAAACACCACCGCCTAATGTTGCATCCCCTCCGCGAATCGTAAAACCTTCGACAGTACACTGGCCACCAGACACGCATCTGATGACATTGCCTTGTTGTCCAGCGTGAATAACTGTCTCTTCAGCACCCTGCTCACTGCAGATCTTGATGTTTTTCCCTGTGATATCGATCATTTCTTTCCAAACACCTGGACCTACTCGAACCTCATCGCCATCTCTTGCGATTTCGATTGCGTCTTGAATCGTCTCGCATTCAAGAGGGACATGCCAAACATCGGTAGTGATCGAACAACAGACAATAAAACAAATTCCAATACTCATACGCGAAATGTTATTCCGTGTTTTGGAGTCACCTACAATTCGTGCTGAAATTCTTGCAATTGCGTTAACGCGGTTATGATGGTGAGATGGAAACGCTTCGAATTGCGGCATGGTCAGGTCCAAGAAATATCTCCA
>CAZVAE010000273.1:0-1670 GCA_964624985.1 uncultured Isosphaeraceae bacterium
CCAAGGAGGAGATGCTCGGGCTCATGCAACGAGCGTCCCACTTCCTTGAAGCGGGTGATCGGTATGAACCAGATGCACCACTTCGTGGGAAGATAATCGCGAATCTCTTCATGGAGAACTCCACCCGTACTCGGTGCAGTTTCACCATCGCAACGAAACGGCTTGGAGGTGATTACGTCGATTTACTTGGTGCGACTTCTAGTGCATCAAAGGGCGAAACCCTAGTGGACACCGCACTTAATCTTGAAGCGATGGGCATCGGGGGAATCGTCGTTCGGTGTTCTGAAGAACGAGGCCCTTGGGACATTGCTGAACATGTTGGTGTACCCGTTATCAACGCTGGCTCTGGCACTACTGCACACCCAACCCAAGCACTCCTTGATGCCGTCACGTTAACAAGATATTTTGGAACAGATGATCTTTCCGGGGAACACATTGCAATCGTTGGCGACATTGCACATAGCAGAGTCGCTCGATCAAACGTTCTTGGATTCACAAAACTTGGTGCAACCGTTACACTCGTTGGACCACCAGAATTGTTGCCAGATGATCTAGGTTGCGTAGTTTCTTCTGATTTTGATGCTGTCCTAGATGAAGTTTCGGGGGTCATGATGCTTCGCGTCCAGTTTGAACGAAATGCAAAAGTTGGAGGAAGTTATCGTGAACAGTTTGGGCTTACAAAAGAACGAGCAAGCCGATACGCAGGTGCAATCATGCATCCGGGTCCGATGAATCGTGGTTTAGAAATTGACGATTGCGTTGCAAACATTGAAAGCTCGCCGCACAACTTAATTCTTTCGCAGGTCACAAATGGTGTTGCAACAAGAATGGCCATCCTTGAACACTTGATTGGATAAGAAGAGAAGAACAACAATGGAATTCAAAACAATTATTGAACCCTTTCGAATCCGGCAGGTGCAACCAGTTCGATCCACTACAAGGGATGAACGCGTTGAAGCCCTAGAGCGTGCAGGGAAGAATGTCTTCCTCTTAAAAGCTGAACAAGTGCTCATTGATTTGCTTACGGATTCAGGTACTGGTGCAATGTCAAACGAACAGTGGGCTGGAATGATGCGAAGCGATGAAAGCTACGCAGGGGCAGATTCTTATTACCGATTTGAAAGCGCTGTCAAAGACATTACTGGATTTACGCACATTATTCCTACGCACCAAGGACGTGCCGCCGAACGGATCTTGTTTGGCGCTGCAGTGGAAGAGGGGCAGATTGTTCCAAACAATACGCACTTTGATACAACTCGTGCCAACATTGAATCGAGGCTTGCAACTGCAGTGGACATCCCAACTCAAGGAAGCGATGACACTCAAAGCATCGCGCCCTTCAAGGGGAACATGGACATCGATGAATTGAAATCCATTCTTGATCAGTGGCCAGACAAGGTGCCAATGGTGATGATGACGATTACGAATAACTCGAATGGTGGGCAGCCCGCCAGCATGGAGAACATTCGTGCTGCGAGTACAATTTGCAAAGAGCGTGGGGTTCCCTTCTTTATTGACGCCTGTAGATTCGCTGAAAATTCATGGTTCATCAAGATACGCGAAGAGGGGTACGAAAACAAAACCCCAATTGAGATCGCAAGAGAGATCTTCTCGTATGCTGATGGCGCAACTATGAGGGCGAAGAAGGATGGCATGGCAAACATGGGTGG
>CAZVAE010000274.1:0-1616 GCA_964624985.1 uncultured Isosphaeraceae bacterium
CAGGAACGCTCTATGCAGGAGTGTATGAACTTGTGCAATGGGAGTTTGAGTTTAATGATTCAAACATTGAACATATTGGTATTCAATCTGAAAGTGATGGATTGAATTGCTGGTTCTTATGGCTCAGTTCAGGAGAAGGCGATTACTCATCATCTGTGAATAGTGGCAACGGTTGGACAAGTGAAGTATATGACCTTTCCATTTGTATAGATGAGTAGATTGATCCATTGAAGAGATTTTATGTACCATGCATGCATGGTCACAACGAAAGTCACAACACGTGTTCTCTATTATTCTCTAGGAATTGCTGCAATCGCTGGTCTTCTTGCGATGATTTTACCAGATGCAGGTGAAGTTATTTGGCGACTGGTTGGCACCTCCATTGCGACTGCCATTGCCTCAGCAATATTACTCGTCTCTATAAAACGGCAAGAGAATCCAAGAACCAGAATCTTTGGAATTGGAGTTGGTTGTCTAGCTCTTACAGTCTATTTTTGCGCTCTTCTCAGTATCTGGTCAAATCTATTATTACCAAATGGTTCACAACTCGAAGAGAAATTTGGATTGTCTGCGTTACTTTTTGCTGGTTGTGGAGCGCTTGTGATCACAGGGTTGTTCTTCACTGGCAACAAACGACTTCAGATTGCGGGTTATGCGCTATCTATTCTTTGGACAATTCCCCTTATCGGGTGGTTGTTGACAATTTGGGTGTTTACAAGGAATACAAATGCCGAATTTGCCGCAAAACTCCTTCTTCCAATTCAAACTCTATTTCCACTGGTTGTGGCTGCCTGTATCCGGCGACATCCCTACTATATGATTGTTGCAATCGGCTTCGCTATAACGTGCTGTATTACGACTCAAATTGGGATGTATACGACGGACTTACATCTAGAAAGAAACATCCCACTGCTCAATGTGATTCTTGTCTGTGGAGGCATTTCAGCAATTCTTGGGATTTCAAACATTATTTTTTACAGGAAGAAAGAGTTTTCCATTGCTTGGCTTGAATACGTGACTTTGTTGCTTATCGGTGTCGCAGTCTTTGTGTTATGTATCAACATTTGGTATGACATGCAGCATTTTGAGCTGCCTGAATTGTATTTACGTCTGTCTGTAGGCTCTTCAATTTTGGGTTCAACGTCTCTGATTGGGTTGCTTGTGGGACAGTATGTACGAGCATCTGGATTTTCGAGTTACGATGGTAAAAGCATTGAAGGAATTTGCCCAAGGTGCCATACTTCCTTACATATCCCATCAGGAAAAAGTTTTTGCGAAGCATGTGGCCTGCAAATGAAACTACAAGTCGAATCTCCTTGCTGTCGGTCATGTGGATATGACGTGAGTAAGCTTGATTCGTTAAATTCATGTCCAGAATGTGGTGAACAAATCATTCTACAGAAGTAACGTACAATAGAGAAATGCGATGCGTACTCTTTTGCTTAGCGGTCTTATGTATACTTAACTGTTGTACTCAAGAATCGACACCCCCACCTCAGATTAAGATTGACCCTACTCAAGCCGATCCAGAAGCAGCTGTTATTATTCAATCGAAGCGAAAAAATGCAACGTCGAGTGAGGATTGGAGAACGTTGGGGATGTATTACCAAGCCCAT
>CAZVAE010000275.1:0-244 GCA_964624985.1 uncultured Isosphaeraceae bacterium
CTGGAACAATGAAGGCCTTGGTGGTGGTGGTGGAAATGATTGCCCAACCGATGTTGATGGTTCTGGTTCCACTGATGTGAGCGACTTGCTTGCGATGATTGGCAGTTGGGGACCATGCGATGGGTGTGATGCGGACGTTAATGGCGATGGTCAAGTTAACGTCTCAGACCTACTTGAAGCAATTGGCGCTTGGGGTGCATGCGAGTAATGAGATGATTTTGTATTAGATTATTAGATTGCTTTA
>CAZVAE010000275.1:254-1606 GCA_964624985.1 uncultured Isosphaeraceae bacterium
CATGCCTACCATCAGCGTCATTTTGATTACAAAAAACGAAGAAGCGGACTTACCTGTCTGCTTACAAAGTGTGGCATTTGCAGACGAAGTTATTGTTGTTGATAATGGTAGCTCTGACAGAACGCCTGATATAGCGAAAGAATACAATGCTAAGTTTTATTCTGAAGAATGGCATGGTTTCGGTCCACAGAAAAATTTAGCACTTTCTAAAGCAACGTGCGACTGGATTTTCTCGATTGATGCTGATGAAGTTGTGCCTCATAATCTAGCAACCGAGATTCAAACGACGATCCAGAACCCAGTACACGATGGGTATGAGGTACCAAGAACAACAACATTTTGTGGAAAGAAAGTTCGCTTCGGAGACTGGGGACGGGATAAAGTGTTGCGACTGTTTAAACGCGGTAAAGGGGAGTTTACAAATGACTTGATTCATGAGCGAATTCAAGTCAGAGGAATAACGGGACAGCTGAAACACGCACTCGTACACAATAGTGTGACATCTATTGAAGATGCAAAAGAGAAGATGGTCTCGTATGCTGCGATAAGTGCGAAGGGCAGGAGGGGCTCATTTATAAAGGCAATCACACGGGGATTCTGGACGTTTTTCAGAAGTTACATCCTTTTCTTTGGTTGGCTTGATGGTGTCACCGGTTTCAAGGTTGCAAAAATGTGTGCACAGGGAACGTATCTTCGGTACATGTTGGCAAGAAAACAATGATTTCAATCACGACCTTTGCGTACATCTTTGTACGTTGATTTCATGGTTTCGAGAACGATATCAAAGAGTCTGGGATGTACCAACAGTCCTCATTCTCATCCTCGTCTTTATTGACGATTTTCTCACGCTAGTTTTCCCTGGTGACATGACCCTATTCTTCGATGGACACAATCTCAAATTCGGTCCGACCTGCAGGGAGGTTTACTCCGACAACATCACCGATTCTCGCCTTAAAGATGGCCATTCCTAATTCTGAGTTTGAAGTCACTTCAAGGTAATCCATGTCAAATCGACCAGAAGATTCTCCAACGAGCATGTATAAATCTTCTTTGTCGTTACTCAAGTTTTTGAGACGAACGGTTGTGCCTAGAAAAACCATGTCATCTGGAACATGTTCGGTATCTGCAACAGTTGCCTCGGCAAGTCGCTTTTCTAAGTCCTTAATTTTTCGTTCGTTGTGTGCTTGATCATCTTTTGCAGCGTGATAATCTGCATTTTCTTTCAAATCACCTAATGCTCTTGCAGTCCCAATACGTTCAGAAATAACGGGTCGCTCAGAGATGAGTGCTTCAAGTTCATCTTTCAGTTTTGAATGTTCTTCAGTCGTTAGGTAATCCATATGTAGATAATA
>CAZVAE010000276.1:0-1590 GCA_964624985.1 uncultured Isosphaeraceae bacterium
ATGGAGATGTCGATGCGATGACAGAAGCGTTAAATGCTGTTAACAATGATATGGAGAGTGTTTATTCTTCTGGAAATTATGTCGAAGAAGGAATCCTCGGAGATAAAATAAATAATCAAGAAAAATATGTGCAGGATTTAAAAGATGAACTTGATTCTCAATATCTGGGCGGCTGGACGAGAACTGTTAATGGGCCGCCGCCGCTAACCTCAGAAGATTTAACAACAAGTTCCCAGATTCGTGCCGCACTCCTTGTGAAAAAACTTGAAGGAACGGGCGGCGTTAGCGAAGCTGTTGCAAATACGGAGCTTGATAATATCTTGAAGAGTGTTGCATCAATTAAATCTGCTGAGGCAAAAACTCTCGCGCTTCAAGGGCAATATAAGTTTGGAAATCTTGACTTTCCTGCATCGTCACTTGCGGTTGGCCAGGCAAATGTGGTTGATAGGTCACTGCCTGTTTCTAAGTCAGAGTTACTTGGCGTTCTTGGAGGCGAAAAAAACTTAGTTGATGGTCGATTGGATAAGAAAGGGGATTCGGATACAGTAGGTGTTCAGATTGTGAAATCTGGTGCAAAAGAATATTTATTTGTGCTTGACACTGATGGTAGTGAGCTTGGAATTTTTGAAGTTGAGAAATCTATAAATCTTTTAAACGTCCTTAGTGCTCCAGACATACTTCCCCGAATTGATGGAAAGAGCGTCCATATAGTTTCTGGAGGGGAATGTTCCAATCGATGGCTGGAGACAAATGCTAGGGTCAAATATTAT
This sequence comes from uncultured Isosphaeraceae bacterium, assembly GCA_964624985.1. Taxonomy (GTDB): domain Bacteria; phylum Planctomycetota; class Phycisphaerae; order Phycisphaerales; family SM1A02. Next base: position 771 of record CAZVAE010000276.1, read on the forward strand.
GTTAGTGGCGAAAATAAGGGTCTTCCGGCAATTGTTCCTTTTGATCTACATAATGGGTGGTATGCAATGGTTCCTAATTCTGCAGGGACATTTTTAGACGATTCTCCCCAAGGATATAAGGCAAGTGGGCAGGTAAGTTATTTTAAGATTTGTAATGTTGGTCCTGATGGGCTTGAGAATGCTGGGACGAGTGATGATTTTTGTCAATCGTTTTCTGCTGCGAGTGCCGGAGCAGTTGATGACTTTCCTCTTTGTACGGGTATGACTTCAATTAATGTGAAAAATCTTTATAGTCAGGCAAGTCTGGCGATTAAACAGGCATCGAGTCAGTATGGTCAGAAGAGCGTTAGACTCTTTGATGATTTAGTTGTTGGCGTGGGAGATCCTGCAAGCTTTAGCGGTTCTCTTGAGTGTCAAGATTTTATGAGTCCTGAAGATTGTAAACTTATGTTTAATGCATGTGATCCTGTGATTTGTCCGAGTTCTCGTTGTAATTTAGGTGGAAAGATGCCTGTTGCAGATGTTATTCAGACAGGAATTGTTGGAAGTTTAATGCTGTGCCTTCCGAATGCGAAAGAAGGAATTTATGTTCCGATTTGTTTGAGCGGAGTTCATGCAGGAATTGAATCGTACGTTTCCATTTTGGATAGTGAAAAAGCGTGTCTTGAACGTAGTCTTGAAACGGGAGAACATGTGGGAATTTGTGATGAGATAACTTCGATTTACAAATGTGAATTTTTCTGGAAACAGGCAGCACCCATAACGGAACTTGCGTTTCAGAAATTAATTGGCGCGTTTACAGGAAGTTCGAATCCAAAAG
>CAZVAE010000277.1:0-1551 GCA_964624985.1 uncultured Isosphaeraceae bacterium
TCCGCGATGATGTTTCTGAAGGTGCATTTAATGGTCTTGACATTTTATATGTGTTACTGGAGCGACTGGTCAATCGACTAGAAGGTAAAGACCGCTCCATCACCGTTGCACCAGAAGCACCAACAGTTGTACTCGTTGTCGGTGTGAATGGTGTTGGAAAAACCACGAGTGTCGCTAAAATTGGAAAAGCGTTACGAGATGACGATCGAACAGTCCTACTTGCTGCTGCAGATACGTTCAGAGCAGGTGCAGTTTCACAACTCGCAACGTGGGCAGAGCGCCTCGATATCGAAATAGTCAAGGGTGAGCAAGGGTCTGATCCTGCAGCAGTGACATTCGATGCTGCAAATGCAGCCGTCGCACGAAGCCTTGATGTGCTTCTTGTTGATACTGCAGGGCGACTGCATACGCAAGATCATCTCATGCGACAACTCGAAAAAATCCATGGAGTTATTGCGAAAAAATTACCTGATGCACCTCATGAAGTACTTCTTGTTCTTGACGGAACCCAAGGTCAAAACACCCTAGTACAAGCCAAACGATTTGCAGAATTAATCGGCGTGACGGGTATTTTTCTCTCGAAGCTTGATGGAACAGCCCGTGGCGGCATTGTCTTTGCAATTGAAGATGAAACAGGGATTCCAGTTAAACTCATCGGTATTGGCGAACGACCGGATGATGTCGAACCCTTCGATCCGAAAACCTTTGTTGATGCATTGATGGACCTCGCTTAATCCACCTTCTGGGGGTATCATCCTCATTCGTGAGATACCTTCATTTCATTCTGCTTGCCAGTGCGATGACGTCGAATGCTCTGGGGCAATCGAACCAAGTAAGCACCGAACTCACGCTTAGAGGGGATCGGCTCTCAGGAGTCGTGTTACCCGTACTACCGCGTGCATCTGACATCGCAATTACGGGCTTGAAAGCTGATGCTTGGAGTGTTGACGACACAAAGCGTTTACTCATCGAACAGAATGTCATTATCACAATTGGGGCGTTTACATTTGAAGCAGAACAATCCGTAGTTTGGTTAAACCGAATGCCTAGTGATGCAGGTGTTGTCACACAGATTGCTGTGTATCTACCAGAATTCGCAAAATCTTCAAACCATGCCGCGATTGGCGCTGAAGGTGAAAACCTGTTGATTGTTGGAAGCACCCTCGGTGATGTCACTCTTGATGTTGCCCTCTTACATTCCGAGTATCCAAGAGGACACCACGCTCTTCTCCAACGTGCACAACATCGATTAGCAGGGTACCTTTACAAACTTGCAACAACGCCTCCCCCACTTTCTGCGCACCCTCAAATTCTGACTGCAGAGGCTACCCCAAATGAAGATGCGCTTGCGAACACAACGCTCGTTGTTGAAGAAGAAAGGAATTGGTTACGCCCAAAATCTGGTTTCATTTCTGTATCAGCAGATTTGGTCGAATTTCTGCCTGAAGAAGTTGAAAATGCTGTCACAATCGCAGGCAATGTACACCTCACTGTTCGGTCAACAGCAGGTATCGATGACATGGACATGAGTGCAACAAGGGGCGTTCTCTT
>CAZVAE010000278.1:0-1523 GCA_964624985.1 uncultured Isosphaeraceae bacterium
CGTTGAGTTGCTTTAGATACCATTCTTGACTTTGTACTCCATACGGGAAGTAGACCAATGTGCCTGATGGGATATCGATTGAACCAGCGGGAGTCGTTGAACTATCTGCGATTGTCGCAATCACGCGGGATTCTTCAAGAGTGACTCGATTATCCTCAAAATGTCCTGCCATTGCTCGGTTGAGAAAGTCATTCCAACTCGTAATCTCTTGACCACCGCCTGTGCCATTAATCATGCCGTAGAGCATGATGAGCACGAAACAAATTAGCATCCAACTGAACAGGCCTCGAGAAAACTTTGGTTTCTGAGGAGTTGGAGGAGTGGGTTTATCGGGGTTTTGATTGCCTGTTGGGTTTGCCATAGTGGTAGTTCCTACTCTCTATTATACGAGAATGCATGAAACGCACGATTGTTTTTGCTTAATTGAATAATACGTAGTGTGACCAAGAATAGTACTTAAATCACCAAGTTGATTGCATTTGATCAACAATATCCTCGGCAAGTTGCTCAACAACAGCGAATTGACCTATCTCTATTGGTTCCGATGATGGCTGTGAAGGAACAAACAGTGCACTACTAGAGAAATTCCTACGTCCGACAATCCTGCCTCCACTCTGTAAGTTCAACCACTCAAACTCTACAGTCACTGTAATCATGACCTCATTATCGAGACCTGTAGTTGCGGATTGACTAATGGTGCGTAAATCTACAGTTTGGATTGTTCCATCCAAAATAGTGTCTGCTTGTCGTTCATCGAGAATTTGATATGGAGTGCGGCTTTCGATCTCTTTAATGAGTGCTTCAGTAAGCATGAACTCCATCTCGCGAGCCATCGATTTATTCTCAAAAATTGGAACAGCGATACTTTTGAATTGAGTTGCATAGAGAGATTTTGAGGAATAACCCACAGTTGGGTCACTCGCACAATTCGGGAGCATGCTGAGTGCGATTGCAACGAGGAACAATCGTTTCATTCCAGCCCTCCTGCGCCTACTGGCGTGATGACTCGTCCAAGAAGTGCCTCTTGATAGACCGTATAAAAATCTTGAACTTCAGCAAGAACTGCTGGTGGGAGAAGCGGCATGATTTTAGGAACAAGTTGTTCAAGTGCTTCAATCGAAGCTGCAGTGTGTTCATGTTGGGTGATGAGTCTTCGAATCGTATATTCCGCAGCAATTGGATTGTTTACTTTCAGATACCACTGTGCAGTTTGAAGCATTTTTTGACCAAGAGATTCATCAATCCGGATGATAAGTGCATCCGACTCAACAGTATTCGCTAACCGTGGGCTTGTATATTGCAGTTTTCGCAATTCATTTCTCGCATCGAAAAGACCCGCATCATTGAATGCTGGACCTCGATATGTTGCGAGTCTTGTATAAATGAGCCTTGCCCTTGCCTTATCTATCTCAGGTGAATGAGGGTAGTTTTCAGTGAAGATGAGATACATATCATTCGCTAACTTCATCTGTTTTCTGCGGTAATACAAATCGGCAAGTTCCATTGCTGCTGTTTCAGCAAGG